>JAYTON010000016.1:0-3154 GCA_043747725.1 Saprospiraceae bacterium | reverse complement strand
CTAACCAAATTATTATAATAAAACTAAATTCTAAAGTCTATGAAAACGTTAAAAGAAAGAGCAGAACAACTTCAAAACGATTGGTCCACGAACCCGCGCTGGGAGGGCATCACCCGCCCTTACAGTGCAGAAGAGGTTTTGAAACTGAGGGGTAGCCTCAACATCGAGTACTCGCTCGCCCGCAATGGCGCGGAGAAATTGTGGAAAAAATTAAAATCTCAAAAATTCGTCGGTGCCTTAGGTGCTATGACGGGCAATCAAGCGGTGCAAGAAGTGGCAGCTGGCTTGGAAGCCATCTACCTCAGCGGTTGGCAAGTGGCGGCGGATGCGAACGTCGCTGGGCAAATGTACCCCGACCAATCGCTTTATCCTGCCAACTCGGTGCCGATTGTCGTTCGCAAAATTAATAATGCGTTTATGCGACGCGACCAAATCCAGAGCGTGAGTGGCGAAGGTCATATTGATTGGTTTGCACCCATTATTGCTGATGCGGAAGCAGGTTTTGGCGGTAATTTAAATGCATATGAACTCATGCGCGACATGATTGATGCCGGTGCAGCGGGAGTGCACTTTGAAGACCAATTGTCGAGTGCTAAAAAATGCGGTCATTTGGGTGGTAAAGTCCTTGTGCCGACTCAAGAAGCGGTGAACAAACTCGTAGCGGCGCGTTTAGCTGCTGATGCGATGAACGTTCCGACAGTTTTAATTGCTCGCACGGACGGCGAAGCAGCTGACCTCTTGACCAGCGATATTGACGAGCGCGACCAAGAGTTTATTACAGGTGAGCGCACGAGCGAAGGTTTTTATTACGTCAAAAATGGTATTGAGCAATGCATTTCACGCGGTTTGGCTTATGCAGAATACGCCGACTTGATTTGGATGGAGACTTCTCATCCCGACTTAGGCGTGGCAAGGGAGTTTGCACAGGAAATTAAGCGACAATATCCGAATAAAATGTTGGCTTACAACTGTTCGCCTTCTTTTAATTGGGCAAAATATATGGACGCAAGCGATATGGAAAAATTCAGTGATTGCATTGCAAATATGGGTTATAAATTCCAATTCATCACTTTAGCAGGGTTCCATGCTTTGAATACCTCTATGTTTGAATTGTCTTTGGCTTATAAACAACGCGGCATGGCAGGCTTTTCAGAATTGCAACAAAGGGAATTTGCATTGCAAAGTAAGGGTTTTACAGCCGTTAAACATCAAGCTTTTGTCGGCACGCAATATTTTGATTTCGTTCAAAATGTGGTTCAACAAGGGCAATCTTCTACGATGGCGATGGCGCATTCTACTGAAACTGCGCAGTTTTAAAATCAGTGAAAAGTGAATTACGAAAAGTGAAAAATAGAATATTATCAACGCCTTTTTTCTATCAAAACAATAGAAAAAGGCGTTGATACTGAGGGGATGACCCTATACTTTTCTAAACATTTTCTTCCTCAATGACCTCCACTTTTTCAAAAGTTTTATCATAAGCGAATACCTTTTGCGATAAAAGGAAGGCTTCATCTTTCGGGTTTTTCCACCAATTATACGACCAAATAGAGAGCACAGGAATGCCCATTTTTTCTAATTCATTCAATATTCGACGTTCCCAAGTCGGGCTGAAATACCTGCCCGGCGAGAGCTTGCCGTCAATCCGAACCATGATAGGTTGTTGCCCTTCATGTTTGGGTAAAATGGCAATGGGAAATGATTGGTTTTCAAGCACATAATCCGTTTTCAAATATTTAGGCTCTATAAAACGCGCCAAATTGCTTATCACTTCTTTAACAAAAACAGAATCTTTTATCGGTTGCGAAGTGCTGTATAGGGATTTTAAATTATCCAAAATTCTATCATACTCATCATACTGAGGGGTGTCTTTCAAATGCACTTTTTCTGCTAAAAAAATCAAATTAGCCAATAAAAATGCGCCTTCATCAGGACGGTCTTGCGCGGCATAAGTCAATTCTTCTCTTGGAATAGAATTGATCCAATAGAGATTTTGAGTAAAACTATTGACCAACTTTCTCAAATTTTGACGGGTTAAATCCATTTTTTCAAAATTTTCATACGTGCCGCTGACGACCAATACATCGAATTGTAAACCTGCTACTTCTTCAAGACTATAAATGCCTAAACCATTGCGTTGCAATTGTTCAACTCTTTCCCAGCCATTCAGAGTTTTTTGTACAATATGTAAAAGCATGGTACTCAATGCATTGCGTTGCTGTTTGTTCATACACACGACGCCTATTCGCGGAAAGGTATTAAAAGGCGTGGCATGTATTTGTTCTAATAACTTAATTATTTCAGCAATTTCTAATTCATTGGAATGTGTTTTCACTGCATATTTTCCATTGATATGCACAACAGAAACACTTTGCGCCACCGGTGGTATTTTAAACGGTACTTCCAATTCAGGATAAAAAACGGACTGATTCAAACGCCGCGCTGTTTCGCTCACAGAGCGGTGTAAGTGATTAAGTTTGACCGTAGCTGCTTCATGGGTTATTAATTTGGCAGCGAATGAATCGGGCGCAATGTCATCTAATTTTGAATATTCTGTCATCACCACGACCCCCTCAGTATTTCGTAATATTGGCACAACTTGTTCTTTATCAATATTTTGTGCATTATCAAAAATCACTAAGTCGAATTCCTTTCCTTCACTTTCGATAATTTGAGTAGCCACTTGCGGCGTCACAAGCAAAACGGGATAAATCTCAGACAGGGTATTAATGGAGTTTTTAAGGATTTGTTTTAAGGATTTACCTTTCGCTAAAACCTGATTTTTACTGTTAAAATACAATTTATAGCTGCTTGGATTTTTAGATTTAAATGCTCTAATAGATTCCTTTTTGCGCTCATTCCAAGCGTTGGCAATCTGAGCGGGTATGAGCTGACGTAATCTGTTTTCAGCCTCAAACATAAGGTTCATCAAATCATCGTTGCCTAAAGTATTGGATTGATAATGAATGACTAAAATATTGTAAAAATACCAACTATCGAATGCTGTCACCCAATCTTTGGGCTTCACTTTTATGAGCGATTTCTTTTAATAACAGGAAACTAGTGGCGTTTAATTCGAATCTAAATCAGAAGTTTATTGATTTGACAGAGGACATTTTAGAACAGGAGAAACCTTATACTTATACTATTTCTG
>JAYTON010000015.1:0-3448 GCA_043747725.1 Saprospiraceae bacterium | reverse complement strand
TTGGTGATACAAGAAGAGTCGCCGAATATATGTGGTAGTCAAGTATTGGTCTCTGTTACAATGGTGGCAGTGACACCCGATTTGAGCTATGCGAAGATTTATCTCAGCATTTTTAATACTGAACAGAAATTAGAACCGCTCTTGCTTTTGCAAGAAGAGTTGCCGATTTTGAAATCTAAACTCGCTTATCGCATCCGTAAGTTAGTCCGCATTATCCCTGATATTGCTCTTTTTTATGATGATACCATTGATGAAATGTATCGCATAGATGATATGATGAAAAAATTAGAAGCAGATGGGCAATTTGGCAAACCAGAAGACAGGGATAATTGAAAATTGAAAATTGAGAATTGAAAATGACGATTTCATTTTCAATTCTCAACTTTTTGATGTCTTTATGATTGCGACTAATATTTTGATAATTTCTTCACAGTCATTTTTTATTGAATCATATGCTATGCTTTCCAAGAAATCAGAATCTTTGAGTAATGATAACCAATATCCAGTTTCATTAGCTTCTTTTAAACCGATACTCAACTTGTTAATAAAGTCTGTTTTCGATTGTGCATGTTCTGACTCTTTTACCAAAGCACCAATTGCTGTACCGCTTCTCAATAACTGCTTTGATAAGACAAATTTTTTTTTCATAAATTAAATACTTGTAAGCCTTGACGATTCTTAGTGCAAAAGCATAAGATTTATCATGTATTAAGTTGGTTTTCATAGTACGTTTTGTTTTAATTAAGAATTGAAAACTAAAAATAATAACACTTCATCATATTGCACTTAATTTTCAATTTTTAATTCTCAATTTTCAATTAATCGAATCCCTTTCTCTTCTAATACAACTTTTCTCAGTTTATAAAGGCTACCGATGGCTCGTTTAAAAGCCTTTTTACTCATCCCGATCGATGCATATATTTCATCGGGCGAGCTATTATCCGTCAAGGATAGATATCCATTGGTTTCTTTCAATTTTTTTAAAATAATATCCGTAGCGTCGGGTATTTGATTGCGATAGCCTTGCTTTTGGAGGGCAATATCCATTTTGCCATCCTCTCTAATCTGCTTCACGTACCCCCTCAGTATTTGACCCGTTTTGATGGGTTGAAAAATTTCATTTTTAAAGATTAACCCAATGTATAAATCATTGACAATCAATTTATAACCCAAATCCGTTGGCTTCCAAACCAATATTTTGACTTCATCATTTTCTTTGAGTTCATCATCTGCTGTATCTGATAAATACTTAGAGATTTTTGATGACGCATATATTCTATCGGTCGCTTCATCGAGCAAAATTTTGACGAGATAGACTTTTCCAACCACCATTTTTTCGTCTTGCTCCCGAAAAGGAACGAACAGGTCTTTCATCAAACCCCAATCCATGTATGCTCCGTTCGCTGCCACATCTTTCACGACTAAGCCCACTATTTCACCCAACGTTCCAAAAGGTTTTTCAGTGGTGGCAATCACGCGATCTTCCGAATCGCAATAAAGAAAAACTTCTAATTCATCGCCCGCTTCCAAACCATGCGGTACATAGCGTTTAGGCAACAGCACTTCACCATAAGCACCAGCGTCCAAATAAGCCCCAAAACTCAATGTTTTGACCACTTCAAGTGTAGAATATTGACCAATTTTTATCATATCGTCGCGCGGAACTGCAGTTCAGCAATTTAATTGTAGCGCGGAACTCCAGTTCCGCCTAAAAATAGAATGCTGAACTGGAGTTCCGCTGTACTGTTAACAATTTAAAGCACCACAAACACTTAAAGTTTGACCCGACACATACGCGCTCATATCTGAGCCAAAGAATACACAAGCATCCGCTACTTCCTCTCCTTTGCCCATCCGACCCAACGGTATGGCTTTCATAAAACTTTCTTTCACCTCTGGACTCAATACATGCGTCATTTCCGTTTCGATATAACCGGGAGCGATGGCGTTGCAACGAATATTGCGATTGCCATATTCTTTAGCAATGGATTTTGAAAAACCAAAAATCCCTGCTTTAGAGGCGGCATAATTGGCTTGACCGGCATTGCCGAACACGCCTACCACACTACTCATATTAATAATGGAGCCGCTCCGCTGTTTAAGCATCGGGCGAAGCGCGTGTTTAGTGATATTAAAAACGGATTTCAGATTGGTGGTCATTACTTCATCCCACTGTTGTTCTGTCATTCGCAGCATCAGGTTGTCACGCGTGATCCCTGCGTTATTGACAACAATATCCAAGCGACCTAACTCTTTCACCACATTATTTATTAAAGCCTCCGCATCACTAAACGAAGCCGCGTCTGAGCGATAAGCCTTTACAGTCGCACCTGCATTGGTCAATTCATAAGCCAGTGCCTCTGCTTTTTCGGCGGATGATTCGGATACGTATGTGAACGCAACAGTAGCACCTTGCTCCGCAAAACGCCGAACGATGGCTTCACCAATACCTCTTGAGCCGCCCGTCACAAGGGCTATTTTATTTTCAAGTAGCTTCATATTTTATGAAAAAGATATTTATAATAAAATTGTTTTCAATATTTTATGAAAAATACAGAAATACTGAGGGGGCACTATTGAATGCACCCCCTCAGTATAGAGACAAAAGTAATCGTAAAAATTGAAAGGAAGAAACAAATCGAGCTATTGAATTGAATGAGAAGTGAGTCGGCATTTTACCCTGAGGATTTGGCGCACCTCATCTGGTGTAACGATATATGGCTGATAGCGGTCATTATCCGAAATCAATCGCATTTCACGCAAATTGCTCCCATTTTTCACTTGTTGAATGCGTTTGGCAACGACCACATCGGTTACGACCACATATACTTGATTGTCGCGAATAGGCTCTCCTCGTTCAAGTGGCTCACAGACCACAATATCGCCATTCGTGATAGTGGGCATCATAGAGTCACCGCTGATTTCAAAAGCAATTAAGTTGCCATCTAATCCGGGAATGGTAAATTTCTGAAATTCAGCCAAATAGTGAGGGGTGTCCGTTGTTGTAGCGTAACCTGCCATAGCGCGATCAGGTACGAGCACGATATTCTGCCTGCCTGCAAAAGCGCGTTCACTTTTGGCGCGCGTAGGAAAATCAGCAAAGCCGGGGAGGAACATATCATCGGCGAAACCAAAGACATAATCGGCACTGATGCCATAAATGTTAAATAATTTATGCAATTGCTCCACCGTTATATTTCTATCGCCTTTGAGAATGGAGTTGATAACGTGATTGTATGTTCCTAATTTGGAGGCAATATCGCTCTTGCCTTTAATTTTGTTTGATTTTTCAAGTTCTTCAAACACGAAACGGAAACGTTGATTGACAATACTTTCTGAAAATTCGCCCATAGCTTGGAGTTAAATTTTTAATAGATGATAAAATTTTATGTTTTATAAAAGACTTTAAATCAATTTAATATCGGCTAAAAGTTCGTTATATTTGTTT
>JAYTON010000014.1:0-7767 GCA_043747725.1 Saprospiraceae bacterium | reverse complement strand
GATAAGTATTGCGATAAATTTCATTATTACCCGGAAAACCGAAAGGTAAACCCGTACCAATCGTCGTATTCAAGTGCATTTTGAAGTTTTTATTTTTAGGCAAATAGTCTTGAAAAAAAACAGAAAGGGTCAATAGTTGATCAGTCGGACGCGGTACATTCGCTACATCTTGACCTTTAGGCTCACCGACTTCGCGTTTTTTATGTTGCACAGCCGTAATACTTTCACGGGCGCGTAGGAGCGAGAGGTTAATCCATGACTCTGCACCGGGTACAAATTCACCGTTCACGCGCATATCAAAGCCAGTTATATAACCGGTCGCATTATTAATACCGGCATATCTAATCCTTACATTATCAACATCATACGTGATAAGATCCCATAATTTTTTATAATAAATCTCCGTAATCAAACGGAAAGGAATACGGCGTAATTTGCCAATAGAAAAATCGTATGTCATGCCCGCTACCACTTGAGCCGATTTTTGAGCCAAAGCATTTCGATTCACAACGCCCTGAGGCGAGCGCAATTCTCTATAAAATGGCGGCTGATAATATAAACCACCTGACAAGCGAAATGATATATCTTTTTCCCAA
This sequence comes from Saprospiraceae bacterium, assembly GCA_043747725.1. Classification (GTDB taxonomy): domain Bacteria; phylum Bacteroidota; class Bacteroidia; order Chitinophagales; family Saprospiraceae; genus JAAFJT01. Next base: position 7,171 of record JAYTON010000014.1, on the reverse strand, counting down.
TTCAAAGGCTTATAAGTCAATTGAAGGCGAGGCGTAACGAATGACTCTTTATTTAAATCCCAATAAGCACCCCGCACACCTAAGGTCGCTTGAAATTCGCCGACGCTGTCCTTGCGCCAAGTATAAGTATCTTGAAAATAGGCTGTAATACGGTTAGAATTGAGGGCATTTTTAGTTTTTAAAACATTTCTAACAACCAAACTATCATCCTTAAATGGCAATGAATACAAGGCAGAATCCAAACGCTCCCATTCATTTATTTTATCCGTAATGTCTTCATTTTGAAATTTGACACTCCATTGCAAGAAATGGGTATTTGTTACTGAGGGGTTCTTAGGGGCAAGTTGAATTTCTATACCGCCTTTGTGTTCTATATTCGTCACCGCCGCATATAAATTATTGCGGACGAACTGATGCTGAGTGCCTGTTCCGAGCGTAGAGACAATTTCTCCTGCATTATTCTTAGCCAAATTAGTTTCTACTTCGCCAATCAAATAATCGCCTATAATATCAATCCCCTCAGTCTCCAGCGTTTGAAAACGCGAAGCCAAAAGCTTGAGAAAATATGGATTTTTTTTTCTATCCGGCAGATATGTTAGAGACACGCCACCCATACCATTTTGAAAACGGTCACGCTCTTGCCCTTCAAATGCCGTGCGAACCCCCAAAGTAAAATTAATTAAACCTGTAGCAACATTACTGCTTTGCGGGAAAAAATTATAAGCACTTGCATTATAATTGCCCATCAAAGCCACTTGCCAACTGCGGCTAATATCAAAGGTCAAATAGGTCTGAATATCGGCAAAATTAGGGGCATATTCCCCTTTAATAGGCAGCGAGCTGAGCAAATACTTAGTCGTTTTGTAGCGCGCACCGAGCAAATACCGGAAGCGGCGATACCCCTCAGTACCCAGCTTCTTACTACCTTCCATATGCGCTGAACCACCTAAAGCACTACCTGCAAGAGAAAAGCGCATCGAATCAGGGCGTTTGTACTTAATATCTAAAACAGATGACATTTTATCGCCATAACGCGCTTCAAAACCACCTGACGAAAACGATAAATCACGCACCAAATCAGGATTTGCAAAAGTCAAACCCTCTTGCTGACCTGCCCTAATGAGTTGTGGACGATATACTTCAAAATCATTGACATACACCAAATTTTCATCGTAATTACCCCCTCGCACTTGATATTGAGACGTCAATTCACCACCCGAACCTGAATTCGTACCCAAAGCAATATGCGGCAGCACGGATTCCAAATTGCCCGTCGTAGTCGGTAGCATTTTAAAATCCTTGATATCTTCTCTAATCATCCCGTTGTCCTTGATGCGGCTATCTTTCACCACCACTTCTTGTAGTGAAGTAGAGACCACGAGCGTCATATCAATCCGCCGTTGCGTACCCCCGCGCATAGGCTCAAGCGCAATTTTGGCTTCCTTATAACCGACCAGACTTGTTTGAAGCGTAAAAGGCTTGCCTACCGGAATGGATAGTGAGTATTCACCGGCTGCATTGGTTTGCACATTTTTATTCGTCTCTTTGATATAAACGGTTACAAATTCGATGGGCTGATTCGTCCCCCCCTCAGTAACAACGCCAAAAATGGTGGCAGTTTGGGATTTTACAATTTGTAAAAAGAGGATATGGAAGATGATAGAGGTAAATATTTTTTTCATATAAAAATTAAAGTCTTGATTACTTATTGAAAACGACTTAAAACGTTTGATATGAACGTGAAATAAGTCATTTAAGTTATTTTTACATTAAAATTAACATCAATTATTTCTATTATTTCATTTTAAAAACTACGAATCGCTTATTATGCACTTTGTCTTCAAATTGCTTAACCTCTTCAAATCGTTCATCTATTTGCAATTTTTCAAGAGTAACACCATGATCAATAACCGAAAATAAATTATCCCAAATTAAAACAGATTTGGGTGGTATTGGCACTTCATTAATTTTATACAACATTTGAGATTGCTTAGAATCAAAAGGGTCAATATTGAGATAAAAACAGACACAAGGGTTAGAATAAAATATGCAATAACCCTCGAAATGCTCATTTATATAAGGCGCGGCTTCGCTTAAAAGTACTTGGTCAGGCTGTTTTACAAAATCTCTTGGAAAAATAATTGCAGCCGGATTATTTGTAAAGGGCATGAAAATAATAGCTGCTATCAATAACCTTTGAGTCCATTTTTTTAATAAAACATTTTGTATAGAATTAGTCAAATAATTAAAACCCAATAAAACGATAATAGAAAACATCGGCATCACCGTATTCATCACCCGCGCTAATCCATACGAATTGAAAATGCCGAGATACCAAAACAAGCTATGGGCTATTAATAAAACAAGGAAATAGCCATAAATCAACCATATTCTCTCTTGATACTGAGGGGGTGCTTTTTTAAAAAGTAAAGAGAAAAAATAAAAAATCCCTATAAAAAAGAGAATATACTGCGGTAATCCTGTAGAATAGTACAATAATTCTATAAAATGATACCATGCCCCATGCCCATACGCGGACATTGAAATATAGGATATTTTATTAAAAACCCAAAGAAAGTCTTTATGAATACTATAACCTGCTATTGAATAAGCAATATGCCCGACGGGCAGCAGCATTAAATATTTATATCTCTTTTTAGAAATGAGATACAGTGCAGTAATGCCTATAATTAAAAGCCCTTCAGAACGAGCAAACGGTAAAAAAGAAATGAGAATAGTAGCAGGAATATATTTTTCATTCAAGTATAAATGTATAGAAATGACTAAAAGTAATGCTGAAAAATGTTCCGTCAAACCTGAAAAAATGAGAGTGAAATACATCGAACAAGTCACTAAAATCAGCGTAACGAGCAATGCATTCGGAATCTGTAATTTTTGAGCAATTTTATAGGTAAAATATAAGGTCAAACTTGCATTAAGACAATTAAAAATCTTGATGCCGACGAAGCCGAATTGAGCAAAAGGCGAAGCAAAAAGAACAAAAAGAGGTTTTGCCCATTGATAAAAGAAGTTTTCAGAGTGTTTAAAAGCATATTGAGCATATAAAAAATGAGAAATACTATCGCCTGAATCGCCCGTCCCTTCATAAGAAAATGCAATGAATAAGCATAATAAAAAGAAAAGAGTAGAAGCTAAAAGTGCTATTTTAGACTCTTTAAAACTTGTAGAGTTGAGGTTAATCATCGTTTCAAAAGTTCGGTGGTGACGTTTTGGCGTTTATAAACTCGAACATAATCTATCAGAAATTCCGCAGGGAAAATAGTTTTTTTATCAGGCCTTTTTCCCTTACCGTTATCAACAGCCAAATTCAGAATAATTGGGAAAGTTTTAGGTGGAATATTGTTTTTTATTTTGGCGATTAATTGATTATTGAGTAAAAACAGAATATTATTTTCATCCCAATAAATACCATAAGTCATATAAACAGTGGACATATCAATTCTTTTGCCATCGGCTGTTCGAGGACTTATCACATAGGGTTCGCTTTTTATAGGCTCTCCCGACACTTTGTTCCAATGATTCGTAATCCAAAAACGCTTGGTATCACTGCACCAAAATTCAAAAACATCCAATTCTTGATATACTTTATTGTTACCACTCCAAAACCAGAAAGCGGGCCAAAGCCCTTTTCCTTTGGGTATTTTACAACGCACTTCTATCAAATTGCCCTTACCAAACTCGATTGATGAAAATATCATTCCTGATGTATAAGGCAAAGAATCCTTAAAAACCTCTTTGACAGCTCGTAAATGCAATAGCCCATCTGAGATAAATACATTTTCTTTACGTGGAGTATAATATTGTAACTCAGCACCATGAGAACCCGTTTGTGCCCACCATTTTGCTCCATCAAGTTCTGCATCCTCAAATTCATCAGAAAAAATAAGCTCCCAACCTGATTTTCCTACAATACTATCGCTTGAATTCATGAGGGGAACAATCTCATTTACTTGTTGCGCGAACATACCCCCCCTCAGTATAAAGCTCAAAAAAAGGCTTATGAAAATGATTTTTTTCATTAATTAAAATAAAAAATGATTTATAAAAATTATAAAATCAATGACTTATGATTTTTTTAATTAGAACTGGTCAAACTTTTTAAATGAAATGGCTTTGAAATCCGCTATCGCTTTTGTCGGATTTTCAGCATTGAAGACGCTGCTGCCCGCTACCAAAACGTCTGCACCAGCTTGTAAAATGACCTCTACATTTTGCAAACCTACGCCGCCGTCTATCTCGATATGGCAGTCTAAATTGCGCTCATCCATCATGGTGCGCAGTTTGCGAATTTTATTCAAAGTCTGATAAATAAATTTTTGACCACCGAAACCTGGATTCACTGACATCAGGCAAACTAAATCTAACATTTCAAGCACATCTTCCAAAACGGTTACGGGCGTATGAGGATTGAGTGCAACGCCTACCTTCGCACCCGTAGCGCGTATTTGCTGCAAAGTACGGTGAAGATTCGGACAGACTTCATAATGCACCGTGATGACATCGGCACCAGCTTTGCGGAAACTTTCGATGTATTTTTCAGGCTCGACTATCATCAAATGCACATCGAGTGGCTTGGTCGCCATTTTACGAATCGCCTCAATAATCATCATGCCGAAGGTGATATTGGGAACAAAACGCCCATCCATCACATCAAGATGAATCCAATCAGCTTCGCTGGCATTTACCATGTCTATTTCCGCTCTCAAATTCGTAAAATCTGCCGCCAATACTGAGGGGGCTATTAAATGCTTCATTTTTCTCAATTAAAATTAAAAAATTATCCCAACAGGATTGAGATTGAATTAAAATGCAAAACTACGTTTTGGTAGAGAAAAACTCTATTTTAATATAAATTTTAAATTTTCCCCTTGAAAAATTACTAAAATTGTCACCGCAAATTACCTTTATACTGAGGGGTATATTTTAATACTCGATAAATCATCCCTTTAAACGCTTAAAAAACAAACAGTCTAAACCAGTGATATATGTCAAAAAATATTCTACGCATTGAAGATGTCGTCAAAACTTACTCTAAACATGTAGCTGTGAATCATGTCAGTTTCAATGTTCCCGAAGGCTATATTTTCGGAATGCTCGGACCGAACGGAGCAGGAAAAAGCTCTCTAATTAGAATGATAACAACTATTACCCGACCTGATTCAGGGCGTATTTTCTTTAATGGTGAACCCCTCAACAGCAGCCATCCCGAACAAATTGGTTATATGCCCGAAGAGCGCGGCTTGTATAAAAAGATGAAAGTCGGCGACCAACTCATGTACCTCGCTCAACTGAAAGGCTTGAGCTACGAAGAGGCGCGTAAACAAATAAAATATTGGTTTGAGCGATTGGACATCGTTGATTGGTGGGGTAAAAAAGTAGAAGAGCTCTCAAAAGGTATGCAGCAAAAAGCGCAATTTATCGCCACCGTGATCCACAAACCGCGTATGCTGATTCTTGACGAACCGTTTTCAGGGCTTGACCCAGTCAATGCCAATCTTTTGAAAGATGAGATTTATGAATTGCATAAAAACGGTACGAGCATTATTTTTTCCACGCACAGGATGGAGCAAGTGGAAGAGATTTGCGATAAAATAGTGCTGATTAATAAAGGTGAAAACGTACTCATGGGTGGCGTTGCAGACATTAAGCAACAGTTCAAAGAGAACCTTTTCCGCATTGACTACGAAGGTGGGCTACCCGATGGTTTCGCAACGCGTGCAACAATCGTTGAAATGACCCCTCAGTATTTGACCGCTAAATTGGAGACGGCGCATAATTCCAATGATTTGTTGCGCTTTTTATTGGATGGCGGCGTGCGCGTAACAGCTTTCAATGAGATATTGCCGAGCTTGAACGAAATTTTTATAAAGCAAGTGGGTGAATCGAATGTACAATTTTGATTTTAAAAATTATCTAAAAATATAATTCAGCAATGAATAAACTTTGGCTTATTATCAAAAGAGAATACATGTCTCGGGTTACTAAAAGGTCATTCATTTTAGGAACTATTTTGACACCATTGGGCATCGGCGGCCTCATGTTTTTCAATGTCAAAATGATGATGTATAAGGACGACAACTATAAAAAAATCGCCGTCCTCGATGAAAGTGGCATTTTAATAAGTGCACCTGAAAATCAGAAAAATTTGCAATTTACCCTTGTCGAAGGGGACTTAGCTATGCTCAAAAAACAGGTCTTGGATAAGCAGTATGATGGAATATTAGTCATTCCAAAACTTTCAAGTGCAATGGAGAAAGCCTTTACAGTTAAATATTATTCGGATGACAAACTCGGCAACGATATGAGTTCGGATATAGAAAACAAAGTAGAAGATGCTATTAAAAGCTTTAAAATCAAAGAGTTACAACTCGATACCAGTAAAATTGCTGCCTTAAAAACGCACGTTGAAATTGACCCTGACCCGATAGAAGGTAATCAAAACTCTTCGTCTATTTCAGGAGCAGTGGCTATGGGCATTGGAGGGTTTATGGGATTTTTCATGTATTTGTCTGTTTTCATATATGGCATGATGATATTTCGTTCAGTAATGGAAGAAAAGACAAGCCGCATTGTAGAAGTCATTATTTCGAGCGTTAAACCGTTTCAATTGATGCTTGGCAAAATTATTGGCGTTGGGGCGGTTGGTTTGACACAATTTGTTATTTGGGGTATTTTATTAGCGGGAATTTCAGTTGGCGTAGGCTCCATGCTCGGTTCTGATGCCTCAAAAATGGGTACTAATCCTGCAATAGGTTCGATGCAAAACATGGAACAATACGAAGGTGTTAGTAAATCAGCTCAACTGATGATTGAATTACAAAATCAAAATTGGTGGGCAATGATTCCTTTATTTATCATATTTTTTGTTTTAGGCTACTTGATGTATTCGTCGCTATTTGCAGCTGTTGGTTCAGCAGTAGGCGATGATACGGGTGAGGCTCAATCTCTGACTTTACCGATTACTATACCGGTCATTTTGGCTATTTATATCATGATGGCTGCTATCCGTGCGCCTGAGAGCAGTTTGGCAGTTTGGTCGAGTATTTTCCCGTTGTTTTCTCCTATTGTCATGCCCGCCCGATTGCCATTTAACCCGCCGTTTTGGCAAGTGGCTTTGTCGATAACGCTGTTGGTGGCAACTGTTCTTTTC
>JAYTON010000013.1:0-6012 GCA_043747725.1 Saprospiraceae bacterium | reverse complement strand
CGCCTTATGAATCTTGAAAAAACGGATTGGGTATCGCTCAATAAACCTAAAAAGGATGATAAAAAAGACGAAAAGAAGGAGGAAAAACAAGCAGATTTGAGCCAAAAGAAAGGCACTCAACCTTCGCACAAGATGGAAGAATATGTTGGCAATTACAAAAACGAAGGCTACGGCACTATCACCATTTTTAAAAATGATACTGCATTATTTACTACTTTAGGTAAAGATACCGCGCGTTTGCAGCATTTTCACTACGATGTTTTCAAATTGGTGAGTACAAAATTGGAAGATTTGGATGAAGGGGGCATGAAAATTCGCTTCAACCTGAGCTACGATGGCGATATTACAAGTTTGGATAGCAAACTGGAACAGGCTCTTAAAAATGAAATTGTTTTTTTAAAAGATGCGCCTGCTATGAAATTGATGGCAGCCGATTTGAAAAAATATGAAGGCGAATATTTTATCAGCGGGGCTATTGTGAAAATTTTTGAAAAAAGTGATGCTTTACACATGAGTGTCCCCGGTCAACCTGAATATGAACTCACGCCGAGCAAAACCGACGAATTTAAACTCAAAGGCTTAGAGGGTTATGCCGTTCGATTTGATGTAAAAGAAGGCAAGGCAACGGCAGCCTATTCAATACAACCGAATGGGACTTTTAAGATGAGTAAGAAATAATTCTAACTTTATAACCCCTCAGTATTGAGCATGTTTTGAGCATAATACTGAGGGGTAACTCGTTGATTTCCAATAAGTTAAACCTATGAGGTTTTCAAAAACCTCATAGGTTTATTGATAATTAACTTTCTAATTTCTAAGTTTAAATATTCCACCAATAAGTCAATTTCAAAACCAAAGCCCGATTTTTTACTAAAAAAGGCGAAGGCAAATAATTGTCGGTATAGACGATGAATAAATCCGAGGCAGGCTTGTAACGCCATTGCAAACGCGTATTCAGATTGACATTTTTTTGTTGCTCATTGTATTGAGCGAAAGTCGTGAAAAATAGCTTTCTACTCATAGTCACATCTAATCTTGGACCGACGAGCCAAAACGTTTTTTTACCCCAAGGCTCAGGCAATCGAATATCATTATAAGTTGAACTCAAGGCTAAACTGACGTATGGTTGAAAACGATAACCCACTTCCGTCGTCACTGCCAAACGCGTTCCGTTGGCATAGTAACCACCATAACGCGTTGTAAATGAATACGTTAGGAGACTTTGAGGTTTTGAAATAAATTCAGTACCGAAGGAATTCCATGAATGTTGCGTACCGCGCGTTAAGGTATCGCTGTTAAAATTAGTTGGGTCGAAAGGATTTAACAGTTTCACATAATCATGTGCTGTCCAAATGGTAAAACTTGTTCTATTTCGGAAAATAGCGTTATAAATCAACACCGCTACGTAGTCCGTTTTATGAAAAGATTCATCTAAATTGTAATTGGTAAAAGTAGAAATGGAATGCGTTAAAACTGAACCAGCTTTGGGAAAAAACAACCGCCCGATTTGAGGTGATAAGCTAATAATACCTTTGCGCGGTACGTAGCCTACTTCCGCATTATAATTGCTACCCACATATTGTTGCTGCCAACTGATACTCCATATCTTATTATTGTATTGCAAATTGGCGGCATGAACCCAGTCTTTACCCGCTTTATTAGGGCTAAAAGATTTTAAGAGGAATGTTTTACCCGTCCAAAAATTATTAGAGGAGGCAAGGTTATATTCAAAACCAATATTCCGATTGTATTTTGAATATTTACCATTCACATCCGCTTTATAATTCATCGACTCCTTATTAATAATCATGGCGCCAATATTTGAGCGAGCAAATATCTTGCGTTGAGCAGCTATGACGGTAAAATTTTGAGAGGGCAAAGCAGGGTCATCATCCGTTTTACCAGTCTGCATATTCATCAAACCGACGCGCCAATTTTCATTGATTTTACCGCTCAATCGCGCGCCAAATTTAATTGGTACATTTAAGCCGATGCGTCTTGAGAAAAATGGGCGGATATTTGAATAGCCGAAATTGGAGAATAAATCGCCATTTTCAAGGAAAAATTGACGCCTTTCAGGGAAAAACAATTCAAACCTATCCAAATTGGTCACCTGCCTATCAACCTCTACTTGCGAAAAATCAGGGTTGATAGTCACATCCAAATTCAATGAGGACGAGAGGGCTATCTTAGCATCTCCCCCCAATTCCTTTTTATAATCGGTCGGTTTTTTATTGGTATAATCCTTTGTTAATCCACCTAAAACATAAGGAATTGCGGATATATTGACTGAAGGGGCAGGCGGTGCTTTATCCCAAATGAGCGAACCATTGTAAGCCAAGGAAGCCGTTGGAAACTGACGGGGTACGGGTGCCCACGACGATTTTTCAGTTGATTTTAAATCATTCCTACTAAAATTAATGCCCCAATTGGTGACGCCCTCCTTGAAACGAATAGATTTAAACGGTATCGCCGCTTCAAAAATCCATTTATCGGCATATGTTTTCACCTCCGAAGTCCATTTATTGTCCCAACTCAAATCCACCGAGCCACCATTGAACATCGTCCCATCCCATTGCGCACCAACGGCATTTGAACCGAAAGCAAAACCGTTGGTTTGGTCATTAAAAGGCTCAATAAAAACAATGAAATTATCATTTTTACCGAAAGCAAAATCACGCCGCAAAGACTCCACCACTGGCTCCCCTTGCTGACCATTGTAACAAACTGCCACGATATAAATGTTTTCATTGTCATACGTCATCCGAACGGCTGTTTTTATTTGGGCGCGGCTCGTATCCATCGGTAGCACCATAAAAAAATCAGAGACTTCCTGTGCATTTTGCCAAGCCATTTCGTCCATCATGCCATCGATTTTGATAGCAGAAGTGGCAGGGCGAATGGGATATTGGTAACTTTCGTTTTTCTTTTGTGCTTTTAAAGTCAGGGTGGCTATGCTTAAAATCAGCAAAATGATTAATCCTCTCATGAGTATCGTTGGCTTTTTATTGATGAAAGGCGAAATTAGAGATTCTTTTGGAGAGTGCGTTTGGATAGGGGAAGTATTCGATGAAAGGTGAGAATGTAGGAGCTTTAATACATAAAATACTGAGGGGGTACTTTCGCACCCCCTCAGTATTTTATTCAACCAATATCTCATTATGTGGCAAAGCGTATTCATCTTTTACGACGCTTACTAAAATATAGTCGCCTTTTCGACATTTCGACAGCACCTTTTTTATATCAATATTAACAACCCGGTCCAATCAATTTCAATATTCTTTTGGCTTTCCAATCTTCTGACCGCACCGGTTTTATAATCAGTAAATCACCGTTTTTGCAGCAAGAGAAAATATCAGACAAGTCAATTCTGAGCAATGTTTTATTCAAAAATGACATCTTTTTGTCTTCAACTACTTTACCTTCTCGACGGATATAGACTTGAAATGGAATGGGCATTGCCTCATCAGTTTCAGGATTTCCTTTCACAACTGTCAATAAACCTTTGGTGTTTAAATCAAAATTACCGTAATCTAAAAGTTGACCGTTGATGAGTAAAGGGTTGCAATAAATATTGCTTGCCTGACCCGCTTCATTGCTCTCAAACTCATTGCATTGCATCACCTCTTTCGCTTTTTTGACGGATGAATTATTGTAAATATTATTCCAACTGAGCCTTGTCAAGTTAGTAATGTACGAATCGCCGCCTTGAGCTGAGGCAATATTGTGGTTAAAAGCGATTGCTAAAATAATAAATAGGCATTTCATCTTTTCTTTCATGATGGATAAATTTAAGAGTGAAAAAATTTTGATTTATAAACATAAAACAAAACTATGGTCAAATCAGAAAACAAGGGTTAAAACTGTGTAAAACTGTGTAAAGCAAATGTAAAAGCTATTTATTGTAGAATGAAACCCTTAATTTTGTATTTATGAATAAAAAAATAGTGTCCTATTTCATTCTCCCGTCTGTCCTCATCTTTATTGGATTGGGTGCTTTGCCTTCGATTTTATGGGAGCACACCCCCTCAGTTGCTTCGATGCCTCGCAATGACAAAGAGTCTTATTCAGAGAAAATTAACCTCGCATTGCGTCAAACAGCCCATCGGTTGATGATACTCTCTGGCGATTCGACTTCTACCATTGCACCCGTTAAAAAAACAGGAGACAATGTATATTTGGTAAAACTCGAACACCATTTTAATTACGATAGCTTGCCGTCTATCCTTCAAAATAGTTTTGATGCTTTTGAAATAAAAGGCAAATACGATGTGGCGGTTTTGGATTGTCAAAATCAAGAGTTGGTCTTGGGTTATAGGTCTATTAATTTATCAAAAGAATCCAGTGCCGCTTGTACTGGTCGCAATCAAGGATTGAATTGTTATAATTTCACGGTTACTTTTACAGAATTGCCTTCAAATTCTGCTCGATCGCCTTGGGTTTGGTTTCTTTTAGGCGGATTGCTGGCATCATCCATTGGAGCAACGGCTTATTTTTTTTATTTTAATTCAAAGAAAAATGAAGTGATTGCACCGCCCATCATTACAAATCCAACAGATACTACTCACCTTATATTTATCGGCAAAAGCATTTTTGATACACGCAATCAAACGATTTCTATTGATAATATTCTACAAAAACTCACTTTTAGAGAAGCTAAACTGCTTCAATTATTTTGCAATCATCAAAATGAATTAATAGACCGTGATGTTATTTTAAAAGCAGTTTGGGAAGATGAAGGTGTTTTGGTGGGTCGAAGCGTCGATGTTTTTGTATCTCGATTGCGTAAGGTGCTTAAAAATGATGCGTCTTTAAAAATTACCAATGTGCATAGTAGAGGCTATCGTTTTGAAACTTGTTGAAATGGCGTACATAATCCGCTCAGCATAGACACCCCCTCAGTATAATTAGCTTTTTACAACGATTTCCGCCTTAAAACCAAGAGAAAAATTGTTTTTCTCCCAGTTTTAGTCTTTAAGTCCGAGAGAAAAATTGTTTTTCTCCCAGTTTTAATCTTTAAGTCCGAGAGAAAATTGTTTTTCTCCCAGTTTTAATCTTTAAGTTCAGGAAAAAAATTGTTTTTCTCTCAGTTTTAATCTTTAAGTTCGGGAAAAAAATTGTTTTTCTCCCGATTTTAATCTTTAAGTCCGAGAGAAAATTGTTTATTTTACTTTTGCAATTAAAAAATATCCTCATTTATAAATGAAAAACCTAACTAAGATTCTAAAAGTCGTGATATATATAGCAGCGGCTTTAATAATCGTGGTCTGCATTTTATTTGGCTATCGCGATAAACCTGTGGCTGAGTTAAAAGCCAAATATGCGCCCTCGCCCTCCGCTTTCGTGAATATAGACGGCATGGACGTGCATTATCGGGATGAAGGCAATGCCGCCGATTCGTTGCCCATTGTTTTCATACATGGGACTGGCTCAAGTCTGCAAACTTTCGATGAATGGGCTTCTATACTGAAGGGGGAGCATCGAGTCGTGCGCATGGATATTCCGGCGTTTGGATTGACAGGTCCCTTCCCTACTCGCGACTATGCCATAGAAAACTATGTTATTTTTATCGAAAAGTTTCTAAATACAAGAGGAATTAAACACTGCATCCTCGGCGGAAATTCATTAGGTGGTCAAATCGCTTGGCAATTTACTTTGAAAGATCCGGACATGGTGGACAAGTTGATATTGATAGATGCTGCGGGTTATCCCATCGTTTCTAAAAGTACGCCGATTGCATTCAAGATTGCACGCACACCTGTATTAAACAAAATAATGACGTTTATAACACCGCGTTTTATGGCAAAAATGAGTGTCGAAAATGTTTATGCTGATAAAACAAAGGTGACAGAAGGACTGGTGGATAGGTATTTTGAACTCACCCTGCGTGAAGGCAATCGCCAAGCTTTAGTAGATAGAATGACGTCGGTTTATGATACGAGCAATATCCCTCGCATTAAAACCATTCGGCAGTCTACGCTCGTACTGTGGGGTGAACAAGATGGACTTATT
>JAYTON010000012.1:0-1636 GCA_043747725.1 Saprospiraceae bacterium | reverse complement strand
AACTACATCAAAACGGAATTGATGCCACAGTATGATTATGATGAGTTCGCTCGTCGGCAAGATGAATATGAAGCACGCATCGCTGAGGAAAATGGCTATGATAAAGAGGATTTTAGAAAAAATCCGAGAGAAATCAAAAATGATGACAGTGACGAAAGTGATGATAGATCAGACTCTTTAGAGGATGCAGATTTTGAAGAAATTGCAGATGCTGCGCCTGATATAGTGGTGAGTAAAGAAAAAGGGGTGCAGACCGAAATCCGCAGCAAAGGTTCGCTTCACGTAGATGACGATGAAGACATGAGTTGGTAGTAATTTCAATAAAACATAGTTGTAAAGTAAAAGCGAATCTTCTTTTGGAAGGTTCGCTTTTTTTATGGTCAATAACGTGCAGCAAGTTGAATCAATTATATTAAAATTTATCGAGCAATTTAGATTTCATTTGTTGAAATTCATCATCCGAAAGAACGCCTGCGTCTTTCAACTCAGATAATTTTTTCAATTGAGTCACTAAATCATCTGTTGTTGTACTTTTGGATACTCCCTCAGTTGCTTCATCTTTCGCAATAACGTTACCCACTTTTTTACCATTTTTCAATTCTTCTTCATATACTTTTTTAGATGAGCGCATATCAAAGTCATCAAAAGTACCGCCATTAGCAAAATGTCGTGCGAACATTTTACCCAAAGCATAAGTTGAAGCAGCAGACATCGCTGCCATACTCATCTCCCCAACAACAGTGCCTACGCCCGGAATAATTTTTACAAGGCTGGCTGCTACTCGTGCAATGCTACTGCCAGCGATAGCTGTAATAATGTTTTTACCAATACTTTCCATAAATTTAATGTCATATTGCTTAGCTAATTGGCGAAGCATATTGAGTTGAACTGCTGTTACAGCAGCTAAATCAGCACCTGGAATGGGAATAAGACCCGCACTGGCAGCAAATCCTATGTGGTTTTTGATAATATCATTGGCTCTTTGAGCTTTTTCTTCTTGGTTCATCTCTGAAAAGGTATTTACGAGGTGTGAAATTTGAGTTGCTGTATTGAAACCATTCAAAAGTTTATTGATCATTTAATTTTAATTTAGACTGATATTATTGAGTTATTCATGATTGAAAAATGACTTTGATTTATACATTTTTTATACGCCGAAGTCAATGTCAACAAAACCTATTTGATGGTGTAAAAGTTCTTTAAGTTACAGTAAAAAGCCTTGATTTAATGTTTTTAAACGACTAAATGAAGATTACTATCTACAAATAAAGATAAAAAAAATCCACAGGTTTTACGCTGTGGACTCAATGAGAAAGCTTTATTATTCTAAACTTGCTATTCTTGGATTAAATCTTCATGTTTTCGATACCGATTTTCTCAAGACTTCGCATCATGAGGTAAAAAATCAATGATTCGTCACGACCTTGAAGACCGAGTCGGTTATTGGTCATTCGCAGGAGTCGAGCATATAATGTCCACAAGGCACTAAATTTAGCTTCCACTTTGAGCGCTCGGAGGCGAAAAGTGCGTACTAAATCAGCTGTAGAGTAAAAACATTGCTCAATCCACTGATTATAAATATCTTCTTTAAATTCACTTTTGGTCTGCAAAGCATCCCAGAGTTCCGTATGGAAAT
>JAYTON010000011.1:0-9776 GCA_043747725.1 Saprospiraceae bacterium | reverse complement strand
TCGAAATTTGCGCAAGATGCTTTTTCTGGTGCTTTACGCAAGGAAGTCCGCAAGTTTGGTATAAAAGTATCGGTGGTGTATTCAGGTTTAGTTGATACTATGTTTCATGCAAGACCGCAAGGCGATGAGCATCACAAAGATTGGCTCAAACCAGAAGATATGTCGGATAGTATCATCTATATCATGAATCAACCCAAGCATGTCGTCATTGATGAACTTATGATACATCCCCTCAGTCAAGACTATTAAAATCATATTTCACCTTTTCAACATCCAAAACTATGAAAAACAACTTCATCCTCCTCCTCATTTTATTATCAGCTATAACCCTCTCCGCCCAATCTACAAAAGGCATTACAGGCAAACCCGATACAAGTTTTACGACTTTCAAAGCCTATAACGACATTAAAAAATCGCATCCAAAGATTCTGATTTCTTGGGTAGAGGATAAAATACCCTTTTCAGTATTGGGGCAAAAAAATATTATTTATGCCAATATTGGCGACCGCTTCTTGCATTTAGACGCATTTTATCCGAAGAAAAAATTGAAAAAAATGCGCCCTGCTATATTGATCATTCATGGCGGCGGCTGGCGGACGGGCAATCGCACGCAGCATATTCCCTTAGCACAACGCTTGGCTGAACGGGGTTACGCTTGTTTCACTGTTGAATATCGGCTTTCAACGGAGGCTTTGTATCCTGCTGCTGTTCACGACCTCAAAGCGGCTATTCGCTGGATGCGGGCGAATACCAAAACTTATAATATTGATACAAACCGAATTGCCACACTGGGTTTTTCAGCAGGCGGGCAATTGTCGGCTTTGCTCGGCACTACGGGCAATAATCCGATATTAGAAGGAACCGTTGGCACTTTGGGGCATTCTACAAAAGTGAATGCTGTTATAGATATTGATGGTATTTTGGCTTTTATTCACCCCGAATCGGGTGAAGGTGATGATAGCCGCTCGACTTCCGCCGCCACGAATTGGTTTGGTTATTCAACAACGGAAAACCCTGATGTATGGCATCAAGCATCTGCACTCACACACGTCAGTGCGCAAACGCCGCCGACTTTGTTTTTGAATAGCGGTGTAGATAGAATGCACGCTGGACGGGAGGATTATCGTAAAAAACTGGACAGTTATAAAATCTATTCGGAAATACATACTTTTACTGATGCGCCACACTCGTTTTGCTTGTTTAATCCGTGGTTTGACCCGACTGTGAAATTTATTGCAGATTTTTTGAAAAAGACATTTAATTAAAAATAATGATGTAAAAATTTAAAGCCATGAACGAATCAAAAATATATTTCACACAAATTGTCTTTATTGAGGAAGGAAAAGAAGACCTTTTCAATGAATTTGAAGCGATAGCAATTCCTAAAATAGCTGTTTATAATGGCGAATTGATGTATCGCATCAGGCCTGAACGGCAGAATTTTATCAATAATATTAATGAATTGCCCTATGAAGTTCATTTTGGCTTTTTTAATTCAAAAGCAGATTTTGAGCAGTTCAAAATGGACGAAGAGCGAAAAAGCTTTCTGCATTTATTCAAAGAGTCAGTAAAAAAAGTAGTTTTGATTGAAGGTGCTGAAATTAATCGGTAAATTAAAATCGTTTAAAATGAAAAATCAATTTCTCTTATTCTTCTTTTTGAATTTGTTATTAACCCAAACATTATCGGCTCAAATTACCGTCACAGGTTACAACCATGTAGCACTTTGTGTCAAAGACCTTAAAGAAAGCACTGTTTTTTATCGTGATGTCATGGGTTTCGAGCCAGTGGAAGTGCCAGAGAGTAAAAAAGCCACGCGCTCATGGTTTAAAATAGCCAATGGGCAGGAGTTACATTTGCTTTCAGGACGCACTTTTCCAGTAGCCAATAATGACCCCAATATGGCGCATTTCTCCTTGACTATTGCAGATGTGGATCCTGTAGAAGCATATTTGAAAAAACTGAAAATGCCCTACCTCCGCCAGCAGCGTTTTGATGGCGCTTGGCAAATATTTATATCCGACCCAGACGGCTATTTTATTGAACTCAATGAACCTAAAGTAGCTTGGCAAGACCTGTTCAACGGTAAAGATTTGAAGGGTTGGGATACTTATCTCGGTGCTCAGTTTACAGGTAAGGGTGAGGACAAAAATGGCATGAAACCCATCGGTTTGAATATTGACCCTAAGCAGACTTTTACAGTTGTAACGGAAGATGGCGAAAAGGCTTTGCGCATCTCAGGCGAGCAATTTGGGGGCATTTCTACTGATGGGGTGTTTGAAAACTATCATTTGCAACTACAATTCAAATGGGGTAAATTGAAATGGGCACCTAAGAAAAATTCTAAAATGGATAGCGGCTTGCTCTATCATGCCAACGGTGAACACGGTATGGATTGGGGTTTTTGGATGCAATCGCAGGAGTTTCAGATTCAAGAAGGGGATTGTGGCGATTATTGGGGCGTTGCAGGGGCTATATTTGATGTGCCGACCAAAAAAGTTAATGACAGCACATATATCTATGACCCCCTCAGTATAAAACGAACTTTTCAAGATAAAACACCTGTCGGTCGTCATGCTACTAAAACGCCCGATGCTGAAAAGCCGACTGGCGAATGGAATACACTCGACCTATATTGCTACGGTGATACGGCAGTTCATGTTGTAAATGGCAAAGTAGTGATGGTGTTGTACAATTCAAAACACCCAGTTAATGGTAAAATGGAACCTTTAAACAAAGGTAAAATTCAATTGCAATCGGAGGGTGCGGAGATATTTTATAGGCGTATTCGGGTACTGCCGATTGGAGCTTTGCCTTCCAGTTTTTTTAAAAAATAATTACGAAAGCTTGCTTTTTACTTCTGAAAAAGTAAAACACTTTAGACTTTATGGTTTTCCGAAGTGTTGAGATAATTCAAAAAGATTTCTATTTATTTTGGGAAAAAATGAAAAAAAATAATTCTTCTATTTTTATTAACCTTTATTTGTATCATTTCCATTAATGCTCAAATCACGCAATTTGAAAGGCGATAAAACGATTTCGATGTATGAAATTATCATTGGTAACGATTTGGACGATGCCGATCGCGATTTGGAATATGAATATACTAAGGGGGGTTAAAATGCTTAGCGTAAAGTTTAAAAACTGCAAAATATTAAATGCTGAATGTAAAACCGTAAAGGTGCTGATGTCAACATGTAGTAATTTTTACATTTAAAATTTTGCATTTTTTAAAATGGATTTATCCTCACTGAAATATGATAGCACCTACGGAGAAAACCGAGACTTAAATTTTCTCTACCAAGATAATTAGCTCAAGGACTCCGAAGTGTGCCGCGACATTATTAAATGCCGAGGGTGGTGGCATGTCTTCATGGTTTTTATTTCAGTCAAAAACTTTGACACCATTTGTGTCAACCTATTTCAGGTAAGCACATATTTCAGTATCGCTATATCATAGCTACGCCACTTTTGAGCATTTTATGATGATTTTCTACCAATATGTCATGCCTATCGGCATTTGAACTCATAATTCGCATAACTCATAACTAAAACAACATGCACGAAATATCCCTCGTCAGAAATATATTCCGCACCTTAGAAAATGAGTTTTCAGAGGATGAATTAGGGAAAATAAAAACGATAAATGTGAAGGCAGGTGTACTTTCCAATATCGAACCTATTTTGATGCAAAGTGCTTTTGACGCGGTGACGGCTACCGACTCCCCTCAGTATAAAGCCGTAAAATTAGCAATAGAAACCCTCCCGATTAAAATATTTTGTGAAGATTGTCAATCAAAATCGAGCGTTCAAAACTATAGATTTGTATGCAGCCATTGCGATAAACCGAATAACAATATCGTGCAAGGTTTAGAGTTGTTGATTAGTGGGGTTGAGTTTGAGTAGCATATTTTCATTCATTTTTTCTCCGATTAATCAACTCTCGAATCCTAATCGCTCTCTCCTAATCTTCCTTTTCAACCACTTTTTTCAATAAATCTTCTAACTTTTCAAGCGAATAATCGGCGATTGAGCCTTTATTTTGCTTTGCCCAAAACGAATCAGAAAGCATACCTGCTTCTTCAATCACATTTTCATAAGCCGTAATTATGAATCAACACTTCTTTGAGTTTCACTTCTAAAGCATCGAGGGTATTTTTCATCAAATCATGGGTCAAAGGGTGGGCAGGCTGCATGCGCTCCATCGTCACGGCAATCGCTTGAGTCTCCGCGATACCAAATGATATGAATGTGGCGATTGGTAGCCATATCTTCTAAAATCAGGGCGTGTGCTATTGGGCTGCGAAACACTGTCGGAAAGGGCAACTACTGACAACTCTTTTTTAGACTTCTACCAATTTTCTATCGTCTTTTAATATCTCGACTTCCATACCCTTCAGTACAAGGAGCAAAAGTTGTTTTGGGTCATATTGATTGATGATATCTGCGTCTGTCATGCCTCAAAACTTTTACATTTAAAATTCTACATTTTGCGGTTAAAATTTCACTTAAAAAAAACTTTTACACCAAAACCAACACACAATATACAAGATAAAAACGTCAAACCAATTTGAAACCGCCGATTCGAGGTCATTTTTTTTGAAAAAGGCAAACTGAAAACGCCCGACGCCAAAAGCATACCCACCACCGAACCCAAACCAAATATCAAAAGAAACAACAATGTATCAAAACTGCTTTTCATGGTCGTAATAGCTGATAAAATAACGGCTCCACTACCCGCTAAGCCATGAATCAAACCCACGCCATACGCCAATTGGTGGTTGTCGGAATGGTCGTGTAAGTGTGCATGAGCGTAATGCACGATTAGATGTTGCTTGAATTTATACAATTTATGCAATCTACAAAACCCCAAACCTATCAACATCAAACCGACCAATGATTCAAAATAACCGAAAATAGGCGTACTGTCCGAAATCATCAATTTGCCTAAAATGATGACTAAACCCATCAGAAATATAGTAGAAGTATGCCCTAAACCCCAATAAATACCGTCTTTCATAGCCAATACCCAGCGATTTCGCTTAGTCACGATATTGCTCACTGCCAAAAGATGGTCAGCTTCAAACGAGTGGGTAAAACCTAAAAAAGCGGCTATACTGAGGGATGTTATCATGTTTTATTTTGTAAATACCTTTTCAAATCAGCAGTTTATTCAAAAAAATGCGGTGGTTGCCTGTATCTGCAATAGCAATCATATCATTTTCAATACAAATTGAAAAGGGCCAATAGGAGTTTTTATCAGTTCCGAAAATGGTATCTCTATTTTCAGAACTTGTATTAAAATCCTTTTTTCTATTAAATTCGTTGCAATTGGGTTAGATACTGAGGGGGTCGTTTCAAACCCTAAAACCCGACTATTGCCCGCATCCGCTACGAAAATACCATTTTTATAAAAACAAGTATCGTGACACCAATTCAAGCTACGCTCTGGCAAGCTTGCTCCTATATTTTGCATTTGGTTCATTGCTCTCAAAATTGAGTTGTCCAATCATCACATCAGCCGCTTGACGATTCTCCAATTTCTTTAACAAATACGCGGCAATTGCTCTCCTACAAGCATATTCACCACTCGTTTACCACCAATTTTACTGGTTAAAACCACTTGCCGAGGATGTGTTTCGACTACTTCGCCGATTATCGCTGCATATTCGCCATATTCGCACCCCCTCAGTATTTGAGTGAAATTTTCAGCAATTTCTGCTTCTACCACCGCTAAAAAAACGCCTTCATTAGCGACATACAAAGGGTCAAGCCCTAAGAGTTCACATGCCGCATAAACTTCTTCCAAAACAGGTATATTTTTTTGAAAAATATCAATGCCGAGTTTAGAATCCCTTGCGATTTCATTTAAAACAGTAGCTACACCACCACGCGTTGGGTCTCTGAGCAAATGAATTTTATCGCCAAATGCATCTAAAAGTTGACTGACGGTATAATTCAAATTACCCGTATCGCTTTCAATGGTTGTTTCAAATTCTAAGCCTTCGCGGACGCTCATAATCGCCATGCCATGCGTGGCAATATTGCCACTGACGACTATCTTATCCCCTTTTTTCACCCTCGACATAGCAATATTCGCCTTAGAATGCAACATGCCGACTCCCGAAGTATTGATAAAAATCTTATCGCCCTTGCCTCGTTCCACTACCTTTGTATCGCCTGTGACGATTTGAACACCTGCTTTTTCAGCCGCATATTTTATCGAAACCAATATATCCCAAAACTCTGTGATCGTCAAACCCTCTTCAATAATGAACGCCAACGACAAATACTGAGGGGTTGCTCCACACATCGCCAAATCGTTGACCGTACCATTAACCGCCAATTCACCGATATTGCCACCAGGGAAAAAGACAGGCGAAATGACATAACTATCTGTCGAAAATGCCATTTTCCCATTCATGGTGAAAATAGCTCCATCGTGTTTTTCATTCAATAAATCATTTTTCAACACCTCAAAAACTCCGCTTTCCAAAAGTTGATTCGTCAAAAGTCCGCCACTACCGTGACCAAGCGTGATGATGTCAAATTTGAGCTTTGGCATCGGGCAATGGAGCAGCATTTTTATTTTATTCATAATTCTATTTCAAAAAATTAAGCTATTAGACATGCCAATATTTTTCTATTTTCCACATTGGCAAATCCCCTAAAATGTTTCGAATATCGTTGATTATCTTCAAGTATTCAGGTTCATCAAGCTCTGTCCAATTAGGTGTTTTATCATTAGCGTTTTTAAGTTTTAATTTGTTTAGCAAAATACGGTCAATAGGCGGATGAATAATTCTACTTAAATTATCTTCTCCTCTATTCGGTATAACTACTGCAGTTTTAAGGTAAATTGCTATAATTTTGGCAGCTTGTCCATAAGTACAATTAGACTTTTTCAAGCATTCACGTATGATTTCTATACATTTTTTATGTTCTTTTTCAAATTCAGACTTACTCCACTCTCGCTTTTCAAAGAATGTATTTTTCAAACTAGCCTTATTAATGGCATCTGAAATACTATCGGTGTTAGCCCCATTAAAACCTCTTTGTACAGCTCTGGCAGCTGTCCATACAGCGTAATTATGTATATGGTCTTCTATATTATAATTTTCCATTTTTAAAATTTATTTACTAATTCTTTAACCCTTACTTTAAAGCCATTTAAGCTTGATTGGTTTTCAATTATGGCAAATTCGCCATAATTAAAATCAGGATTGTTTAACTCTTCCCAAACCTTGATATATATGTTTCTCAAGTCACCTCCTCCATCGCCATTGAAAAATGATAATACGCTGCACACGCTCCTTCTGATGAAACCATCGGCGCACCCAAAGGCATCTGCGGCGTACATTTTTTACCGAATTGTGGACATTCATGCGGCTTTTTTAAGCCTTTTAAGACCAAGCCCGCTATACATTCAGCATTTTCAGGCACTTTTTCGATGTTGACATCAAATTTTATATTCGCATTGTAATGCTCCAATTCTTTTCGAACTTCATAGCCACTCAGGGGTATTGAGCCAATGCCTCGCCACTCCCTATCTTCGATTTCAAATACTTGATTGATGACTTTTTGAGCTTCCAGATTGCCTTCGGATGAGACGACCCGACTATATTGATTTTCAAGGCGATATTCCCCTTTTTCAAGCTGTTTGACGACCATCAATATGCCTTGCAGCAAATCAACAGGCTCAAAACCAGTGACCACAATCGGCACCCTGTATTTTTCTACTAAAGGATAATATTCAGAAATGCCCATAATCGTGCAAACATGACCCGCTGCTAAAAACGCTTGAATCACTGCATTTTCATCGTTCATTACGGCTTCCATTGCAGGCGGTACAAGCACGTGCGATGCCAATATTGAGTAATTTTTTACACCCATTCGATGGGCATGTACGACAGACAAGGCATTGGCAGGAGCAGTGGTTTCAAAACCGACAGCGAAAAAGACGACTTCTCGATTCGGATTGTCTTGCGCTATTTTCACTGCTTCCAAAGGGGAATACAATATCCTAACGTCAGCACCAGCCGCTTTGGCTTCTAAAAGGCTTTGTTTTGACCCTGGCACGCGCAACATATCGCCATAGGAGCACATGATGACGCCCTTTTCTATTGCCAGCCAAACGGCTTTATCAATCAAATTAACAGGTGTGACGCAAACAGGGCACCCAGGACCATGCACCATATTGATTTCTTTGGGCATGAGGTTGAGCAAGCCATTTTTAACCAAACTATGCGTTTGACCACCGCAGACCTCCATGATTGTCCATGTGCGGGTAACTATTTTATGCAACTCTGAAAGATATTTTTCAACCATTTCTGGGTCACGATATTCTGACATGAATTTCATTTTTCTTAAATTTAAAAAGGTGAAATATTTTTCAATTTCTATCAACTTACGTATGTTCAATCAAGTCATCCAATTCTCCGATTTCTGCCAAATATTGGAAACTTTTAGCTTCATCATCATTCACTAAGCTAATTGCCACGCCAACATGCACCAGTACATAGTCACCTTCTTTCGCTGAGGGCAACATTTCAAGACTTGCTTCTTTGACGATGCCGCCAAATTGTACTTTAGCCATACGGACAAGCCCACCGTATTGCATTTCTATGTTTTTGATTTTACCTGAAATCGCTAAACACATGATTTAAATGATAAATTATATAGAAAATAACTGCCCAAATGATATATTTTCATCGTTTGGGCTGAGTTGTTGATGAAAAAACAATTCAAATTCTGCATCTAAATGGTAAATAATCAAATCGACTAAAAGGCTATTTTGAAAAACACCGCCACTAAAAGCTAATTTTTTGCATCCGACATTTAAAGCCACTTTTTTAATGATTTTTACAAGCGAAACATGAAATTTAGCAGCTATTAAGCCCGTGTCTTTACCTTTCTTCAAATCAAAAACAATGTTTTGAATCAACGTTTTAGTGGGTATGCGATAGTAAGAAGTACCTTCTGAAATATAGCTTTCAGTAAAATCCAAACCGCTTTCCCTTTCCAAAGTCATCCTTTTGGAAAAATATTGCTTGGCTGATTCCTCTAAAAGCATTGCCGCTTCACCTTGGTAACTCACTTTATTCGCCAAACCGAGAAGTGAGGCAACACCATCAAATAGGCGACCGACGCTTGAAGTTTGTAGAACGCCCGCTTGCGTCAGCATTTTTTTATACAGAACCCCCTCAGTATCAGAGAACTTTTTACTTAAAAACCCCTCAGCACCCATTACATCATATGCCAAACTTAAAGCTGAAAGACGTGGCTCTCTCTGCATTTTATCCCCTAAAATCATAGGGAAATAATCGAAATAATAGCAGCGTAAATAATTCCCATTCTCATATTTGAAAAACTCACCGCCCCAAATATTGCCATCATCGCCCAAGCCTGTACCATCCCAAATCACACCTAAAACGGGTTCTGTCGTTTCAAAAAGGTTATTTTCAGCCATCACTGCGGCAAAATGTGCCTTGTGATGTTGCACCTTACTGAGGGGTATTTGCCATTCATTTGAAAGGCGTTCACCCAGTTGCGTAGAAAAATAATCGGGGTGTTTATCGGTAATAATATGCTGCGGTTTATCATCAAAAATGGATAAAAAATGATTCAATGTATGCTCAAAACTCTCTTGCGTATCAAAACTTTCTAAATCACCGAGGTATTGACTGAGATAAATATTGCCTTGATGATGCCATGAAAAAGTGCTTTTGAGCATCGCACCGAGTGCCAAGCCCCCCCCGCCCCCAAAGGAGGTGCTG
>JAYTON010000010.1:0-2928 GCA_043747725.1 Saprospiraceae bacterium | reverse complement strand
TTTAGAACAAAATTAACACATATTATAACATTTTTCAACAAAAAACACTTAACTTTGAAAACATGAAATCAATGTTATCAATAGATTATTAAGTATTTAAAGTTAGATGATCTTCACAAAATCAAAATTTTTTTTATTCAAAATCTCTATAAAACTCATGTGCGATGAAAACTCAAATTCTAATTGTACTGGTTTGTATCACTCTTTCGAAAGCCTTAGCGCAGTATGATAATTCTGACCCGTATTATAAATCTGCCAGTAATATTGCTATGCAAAATGGTCAATATTTGAAAAGCCCCAGCATGCCAAGACTTAAAAATGACATAATCTTTGTAGCCAACCACACTTTTACGATTACCACTAATGGGGAAATGCCTACTGATTTTAAAAAAAACAGATACTTCTACGATGATGAATTTCACATAGGCGAATTGTTATTAACAGATAAAAGGTATTTCAAAATGGAATATACCTATCGTTTTGATTTATTGACAGGCAACATAGAATTGAAAGATCAAGAGAATCGAATAGTGCCATTAAATGTACAGCAAGTAGTCAGTTTTTCAATGATTGTTAAAGATAAATTTTTTAATTTCAATCAAATAGATGTAAAAGGAACACCTTATTTTTATAGTGCTGATTTTCATCAAGGAGAGCTTATTTTGACTAAAAACAGGCACTTCATATCAGAATTCAAGTACAGATTTAATCAATATTTAGGCACTTTAGATGTTCAATATCCTGATAATCGAATATTTACTCTTGACAATAAGGAGGTAATGGCTTTTGCTTTAAATATAGAAAATAGAGTTATCAATTTTATGCAGATTGGCACAGCGCCAGATACTAATGAATTCAAACTTTTTCAAGTCATCTATTTCTCACCAAGCATTAAATTACTCCGCAACTCCAATAAAGACATAGAACATGAATCAGACTTGACGAGTGGTTATCTCACTAATAGCAAAATGGGCGGTCGTTATTTATATAAAGAGAGTTATCATTATTTTATATCAAAAGTTGATCAGCCTCTTATAGAAGTGCAACTAACAGAAAAATCATTAAGAAAGGTGTTTCCTGAAAAGAAGAAGGAACTGAAAAAACTGTTTTCTCAATCTAAATACAAAGAAAATCTCACGGTTTCGAAAGTGTATGATTTGATGATAGCCTTAGATAACGCTCATAAGAAAAGTGCAAATTAGCCCTATCACCCTTTGTATCTGAAAGCACATAATTTCGAAAAATTATTCCAACCACGATTGATAATACTGACCATCATCAATCCGCATCGCCGCCTCCGTAATACTGAGGGGTCGGAAAGTATCAATCATCACGGCTAATTCTACTGTTTTAGTTTGTCCGATGCTCCGCTCGTATGCACCAGGCGCAGGTCCATGAGGGATGCCGCTTGGGTGTAGTGTAATATGTCCTGGCTCAATATTATTGCGGCTCATAAAATCACCATCGACATAATAAATCATTTCATCCGAATCAATATTCGAGTGGTTGTAAGGTGCTGGAATACTGAGGGGGTGGTAATCGTAGAGACGTGGGCAAAATGAGCAAACTACAAACGCCTTTGTTTCAAAGGTTTGATGCACGGGCGGTGGCTGATGCACACGCCCTGTTATAGGTTCAAAATTATGTATCGAAAAGCCGTAAGGGAAATTGTAACCGTCCCAGCCGACGACATCAAAAGGGTGTGTTGGATAAAGCATTTCGTATAAAACGCCTTGTTTTTTGATTTTTATAATGAAATCGCCTTGTATATCATGCGTTTGGAGGTCCTCGGGCAGTTTCAAATCGCGCTCACAAAAAGGGGCATGTTCTAACAACTGACCGAACCAATTGCGGTAGCGTTTGGGGGTATAAATAGGGTGAAATGACTCAGCAAAAAGTAAGCGATTGTCAGCAGTATCAAACTCAATTTGATAAATCATACCGCGTGGGATAATGAGATAATCGCCATATTCAAACTTAATATTACCCAATTGCGTCCGCAACTTACCCGAACCACGATGAATAAAAAGTATTTCGTCAGCATCTGCATTTTTAAAAAAGTACTCGGTTAAAGACTTTTTAGGCGCCGCCAAACCAATATGAATATCCGAATTGACTAATAAAGGTATTCGACTTTCCAAATAATCATCGTGAGCAGGCACGTCAAAACCTTTGAGCAAACGCGCTTTGATGTTTTTAGACACCGCTATTTTCGGCACAACATCGGTTTCAGATAAAACGTCTTTCACCATTGTCGGGCGATGAATTTGATACATCAGCGTTGACATGCCATCGAAGCCGACAGTGCCGAAGAGTTGTTCGTAGTAAAGTTCCCCCTCAGTATTTCGGAACTGCGTATGGCGTTTGGGTGGTATTTTTCCTAATTTATGATAGATAGGCATTTATTTGAATTTAATTGTGGATGCGATAATCCTCCGAAAGTTTATATCGTTTTTTATACATCTATGAATTTCATGTTCGATAATTTTTTAACAAAATTACTAATCTTGGTTTTAAAAACCGCATAAACTACCGTAAAAGGTAATGCCTAAATTGTTGTAGCAATTAAGGTCTTTTTTAAAAAAATCTGTGATGGTTTGGATTTCTGAATCAAATTAGTGATTTTGTGATATTTGAGGCAAATGTTACCCATTGGCATGAAGATTAAAACTCATAACACTCAATGACTATATTTCATACACCAACAAGCCATTTTTCATGCGGGGTTCAAAAAAAGTAGATTTGGGTGGTAGGACACCATTTGAATCGGCTACTTCCATTAAATCATCCAACTCGACACGGTATAAGCACAATGCGACCCCCTCAGTCTTTGATTTTCAATATAAAAAAAGCCATTCCGACGTATCTGAATAACTTTTTTTATTTGAATTAGGATGTGTCGGATAAATTCAATGCTGCACCACCAAC
>JAYTON010000009.1:0-2653 GCA_043747725.1 Saprospiraceae bacterium | reverse complement strand
TATGGGCGAGCCGTTTTATGCCGAATATTCAAAGCTTTTCAATGAACCTCAAAACTTTGACGACATCGCCAACCAATTTATTTGGATGGAAAAAAATAGTATAGATGCCAAAACGGGATTGCTTTACCACGCCTACGATGAAGCGCGAGAGCAACCTTGGGCAGATAAAGCGACAGGACATTCACCGCATATTTGGGATAGAGCGATGGGTTGGTATGCCATAGGTTTGGTAGATGTTCTGGATTATTTTCCTAAAAATCATGCGAAACGCAAGGACATTGAAGCCATTTTGCAGCGTTTGGCGGTAGCCGTTACAAAATATCAAGACCTCCAATCGGGTGTTTGGTATCAAGTGATGGACAAGGGCGCAGGCAACGGCAACTACTTGGAAGCCTCAGGTTCGAGCATGTTCACTTATGCCTTATTAAAAGGTGTGCGTCAAGGTATTTTAGATAAAAAATATATAGCCGTTGCGAAAAAAGCCTTCGCTGGACTTCAAAAAGAGTTTATTTCAACGGATGCTCAAGGTTTTATTCACCTCAATCGAGTGTGCAGCGTAGCCGGTTTGGGCGGTACGCCGTATCGAGATGGCAGCTTTAGATATTACGTTTCGGAGCCGATTCGGACGGATGATATTAAAGGTGCAGGTCCATTTATTATGGCGAGTGTTGAAATGGAGCATTTGAGCGACCCCTTGACGCTTTCATCGTCATCACGCAATGGCGTGACAGTAGGGCAGGGTAAAAATGTCGTCTTGGACTACTATTTTAATCGTGAAACTCGTAAAAATACTGAAGGGGTGCTTCAACGTTTTCACTACACTTGGGAAAATGGGGGGCATTCTGAATTTACATTTTTCGGGCAAGCCTTCCGTGATTTAGGTGCTACAACCGATTCATTGCCGACTGCTCCAACAGCTGAAAATTTGAAAAAAGCCGATGTTTATATCATCGTTGACCCTGATACGAAGAAGGAAACGGAGAACCCAAATTTCATAGAATCCAACCATATTGAAGCAATTAAAAATTGGGTGAAACAAGGTGGTGTCTTAGTGATGATGGCAAATGATACAGCCAATTGTGAAATTCCGCATTTTAATCAATTGGCAAAAGAGTTCGGTATTCAGTTCACTGATAAAAATAGAAATATGGTGAAAAATGATACCTACGAGCAAGGCGTCGTGCATGTGCCTGCGAATCACCCTATTTTTAAAACGGCTAAAAAGCTGTTTGTCAAGGAGCTATCAATTTTATCGTTGAAATCGCCTGCAAAACCCTCCGTTACTGAGGGGGGTGATATTGTCATCGCTACCGCTCAATATGGCAAAGGGACGGTCTTCGCCATTGGCGATCCGTGGCTCTATAATGAATACGTAGATGGGCGAAAAGTGCCTATTGAATTGGGCTATGAAAATTTTAAAGCGGCGAAGGATTTGGCAAAGTGGCTTTTGATGCAGAGTAAATAGAGTAGCCCCCAAACCCCCAAGGGGGAGCCAATCGGAATAAAATGAACGGTTTGCGTTTTTTTACAATTATTGAAGTCATTGGCTATATAAAAGAATGATTTTTTAACTACTTCCAAAGCGTTCCCCCTTCGGGGGTTAGGGGGAAAACGTCAACAAAACCACTCAATTTTCAATTTCACTCAATCACTTTTTACATATTTCACATAGAAATTTATAGAAATGAATATTTTAAATAAAGATTTATGCATAACAAATGGACTGATTCCTAAAGAAATATTCGACTTGCCCGAACGCGTTTTACAGTTCGGAACGGGCGTTTTACTGAGGGGTCTGCCTGATTATTTGATAGACAAAGCGAATTGGCAAGGCATTTTTAATGGACGCATTGTGGTTGTCAAATCAACTGATGGCGGCGATGCAGCCGCTTTTGACCGTCAAGACAACCTCTACACACTTGTAACAAAAGGCATTGAAAACGGCGTTTTGATAGAAGAAAATACGATTTGTTCGGCTATCAGTCGGGTGTTGTCTGCTAAAAATCAATGGCAGGAAGTGCTGGATTGTGCAGCGAATCCTGATTTGACCATCGTCATTTCCAACACCACGGAAATGGGGATTCAACTCATCCAAGATGATATAAGACAAGAGCCGCCCTTTTCATTTCCGGGTAAGTTATTGGCATTTTTATATGCCCGTTACAAGGCTTTTGATGGTGATAAAAACAAAGGGTTGGTGATTGTACCGACTGAGTTGATCGTCAATAATGCTTTGAAATTAGAGGAAATTGTCCTTGAATTAGCCCATTTAAATGCCCTCGAATCGCCATTTATTGATTGGCTCGAAAACCATAATGCGTTTTGTAATTCGTTGGTGGATAGAATTGTACCGGGTAAGCCTGATGCTGACTCTTTTCAAAAAATGACAGAAGAATTAGGCTATCAAGATGATTTACTCACGATGTCAGAAGTCTATATTTTGTGGGCAATAGAAGGCAATGAGCGTATAAAATCGGTCTTATCTTTTCATCAAGCAGATAAAGGTGTCGTTATTGAGGCGAATATTGAACAATATCGGGAATTGAAACTGCGGTTGCTCAATGGCGCGCATACTTTAAGCTGCGGTTTAGCATTTTTAAGTGGTTTTACAACCGTCAAAGAAGCGATGAAAAATGAGACGATTGAGGCATAT
>JAYTON010000008.1:0-1902 GCA_043747725.1 Saprospiraceae bacterium | reverse complement strand
ATGTGGTTAGTACCTTTTCAAGTCGTTTTACTCATCACATTTGGCATTTTGTATTTTAAGAAGGAAACGTATTTCAGACCGAATGCAGCGATTATGAAGGAGTTTGTCAGTAAAAAAGCGGAGTTTGCGCAGAGAAAAGGCAATACCATACAATCTGAAGCCTTTGAATTATTGATAGCCGATGATAAAATGCCCGAAGTCTTGGATTTATTAAAAGCCCGTTTAAAATCTTCTACCAACGACATTGTTTTATTGGAAAGTCAATACACTGAATGGCAACAACAACGCGATATGAATCTCCTCTCCGCTGATGAATTGCAAAGGACATTGAATAGATTGATGTTGGCAGTGGTGAGTTATATTGAAAAGCTGTAACGACTTAGCCCCCTAACCCCCAAAGGAGAAACGCCTACGAAATATGCTACAAAACAGCCCAATGAAACCGTATTTCATTGGGCTGTGTGTTTTTTCATAGTTGCCTTGATTGGAAGTTGACGCAATTGAAGAAAATGAAGCGTTTATTGGATGGTTTTTAGATGATTCACGCATCATTTATACCATGGCGGTTTCCTTCACTTTCTTGGCGCGGATTGTTTTGATACCGTTGCGTTTGGGTATTGCACGTTTGCTTTTGCGCACACCGCCAGCCTTTTCGTACTCTTCTGAATCGAAACCGAATTTAGAGCCGATGCCACTCAACACCCTTTGAGAATAATTGTTGAGGTCGGTTTCCATCTTTTTCAAATTCGCCCGTTTAGCATCTTGTTGCTTTTTGAGTTGATTCACTTCCGAATACGCATTTTCTACGGCTTTGAGCTTTTCGTCATAAGTCGAAACGTTGATGTCGTCATGCAATACAAATTGCTCATGAATGGTTTTCAAGCCCGAGAATTGATTCCGTGCTTTGGTGTACTTAGTCGAATACTTTAACAGTTTTGCCATTGTATCAATGTGCTTTTAGAATGTGATAAAATTTAATATTTAAAATTAAATTATATCAATAGTCATTCCAAAAATGATGGTTTTATTGGCTGTGTTTGTATTATTCTTGATTTTGGGTGTTAAAAAGTTTGTAGCTGCTTTATTTTAAGGTGTGGAAGTTCTTTTTGGGTTTGTACCCCTCAGTAAAATGGCTCTTAAATAATTTTAAATTAATATGATTTTTGGTTTATATTTGCAATAACGTAAAGGTTAAAAGATTTTTGATACCCATTTTGAATATAATTGTTAACTGTAAATCAATAAAAAGTAATTATGAAATATAAAAATGGTTTCAAGCATTTAGCTAAAAAATCAATGTTTATTTTGAGTACGTCATTAATGGCACTTACACAAAATAATGCTCAAAATATTTTATCTGAAGGTGATAATGATAAAAAATTGCCAGATGCTTACTTTACTACTGAAACACAATTACAAAATCAACTCATTTTAAAACTAAATCAATTTAAAGATGAGAACAAATTATTAGCTTTTCATGGTTCTCATAGTTCCCATTCTTCACATTCTTCACACCACTCACATTATTCAGGAGGATCAGGTGGTGGGAGTGGAAGTGCATTACCACTTTTAATTGGTGGAGGTGCATTATTATGGGGAGCAACTAAATTATTATCAAATAAAGATAGTAAAAATAAAAAATAAAAATCTCTATTAATATGAAAAATCTTGACTTGACACAAGGCTTTTGGAATCTTTGTAAGAAAACTGTATCAGTAATAGGTACAACAATTTTATCATTGACGGGAAATAAAGCCTTAGCTTCTGAAATGACTTTTCCAGACTTTAATCCCGACAACGAAAGTCACATTGAGAATTTCAAGATTAAAGTAAAACCGCAACTTTTGCTTAGATTAAATGCGACAAATCCTGATATTTACAAAGGGTTTATGCACGCTTCAC
>JAYTON010000007.1:0-29728 GCA_043747725.1 Saprospiraceae bacterium | reverse complement strand
GTTTTAAGTATTTTACCA
Source organism: Saprospiraceae bacterium (assembly GCA_043747725.1). Classification (GTDB taxonomy): domain Bacteria; phylum Bacteroidota; class Bacteroidia; order Chitinophagales; family Saprospiraceae; genus JAAFJT01. The sequence continues at coordinate 29,710 of JAYTON010000007.1, read as the reverse complement.
TCTAAATATTTCAAAATAATACGCTTTTGACTGAGGGGTCTTAATTTTTTATCATACTCATAAAACAGCTTTTTATTTTTAGTAATAATTTTCTCCCCATAAACATCTGCCACATCTACATTCGAGGAAGTATGCATCCACCCACAGTGCTCATTAAAGCCTTGATAAACGAAAAATTGACCCCATGTGACCGCCCCGTAAGCATTCAAACCTTCCTCACTTTGAACGTGTACTTCGGGTCTGAAATAGAAAGTAACATGCGGATTGATGTAGAGAATAGCATTGCCAGAGGCTGTTTTTGAAGGGGCAAAAGCGAATCCGTTGGAGCCAGCCAACTCTTTAGATTTCTCAGAAATAGGGTTAGGAGTGACCTCTGATGTAGGATTATTGCCCGAATAAAAGGTTTTTAAATCGGCGGTACTAATATCGGCGGTATTGATAGCTCCGATGCTACCATCTGTCCAAAGCAAGGGATACCAAGGCTCAAAACGGTGCAATAAAGCAGGTTTTACTGAGGGGTGTTTATGGAGGTAAAAATTAATGCCATCGGCATAAGCGTCCAAGAGTTTTTTGAGCCAGGGCTCGGCTTTATTGTAATCAGCAATGGCGGCGGTCGAGTCAATTAATAGGCGTATCAGCAAATCATTGTACAGTTCAGATTCACCTTTTACTTCTGATAAACGCCCCAATTTCTCAATATAATTCATCTCAACGCGCTTAAAATCGTCTTCGCATTGGGCATAGAGCAAGCCGAAAACGGCATCGGCATCTGTCTTTCCATAAATATGAGGAATGCCCCAATTATCACGAATAATGGTCACTTGCTGTGTTTGTTTTTGATACCGACTAATCTCAATGGCAGAGAATTTTTGAGCAAAAAGAGAGCATGGCAAGCTGATTAGAAGCAGAAAATACTTGGTAAAATTGTTCATCTATACGGTTTGTTTAGTTTGATTTGTAAAATGGTTTTTAATAAAAAAATTTCTTTTGATAAAATGATTGATAAATGGTTAAATGATACGCATTCAAGCCAAAATAATTTGCCACATAAAAAACACTCAAATACTGAGGGGTATGTCGGGCATTTCTGCATATTTGCCGAATTTGGGCATTTCGACTTCTTGGAGAGTGATGTTGGGTTTTGTCATTTTGTTTTATTATTATTCAGCGGTGGATATTGAGTATTAAATAGCTTTTTACCTATTTTTTCATCGATTTTAATTAATTCAAGTTGTTGATATAGTGCCTCTAATTGAGCATAGGCACAAATAAAAGGACTCGGACTTACTCTTCCATAATCTCTTACAACTTTCACTAATTTATCGCCTTGCCAAAAATTTATGATAATAGTATTGTCATCAGAGGCATCTATGGCAAAATCATTATGCAATGTTGAAAGGTTTATTTTCCTAAAATTATTTGCTAAAGCAATATATTTTTCAGGTGAAATTTTAGAAATAAAATAGCCTTTTTTAAGAGTATAACGCTCACCAAAAAATTGAACAGTACCATTTGAATAAATATTGATTTTCATTATCGGACAAGGACCATAGCATCCTGTTGATTTTAATGAAATTTTATCAAATTTGAGTTCACTAAATAATTTTTGATTGAATTTTGCATATTTTTCAACATAAGTAAATTCCCCTTTAAGTTTTAATGTATCGTCAGAAATACTAATTATTCTTTTTCTATGCCATGAACTATCGGATAAAGAATAAATATTAAGGCTGCTATCCAGCCCTATTTTATACTTCGTAAATGAACCTAAGAATTGCCCCATTCTTTTAAAATCTGTCTCTTTTTCTGGTATATTTAAGTCGTAAAAATAACCACTTTTTACTTCCACATTATCACTGTCTCCAAAAGTATAACCGTAGCTATCTTGAAAAGGCGGTGGAGATAAAGGAACGTTTGAATTAGGAATTATCTCTTCTTCAGTAAAAAACCACTCCCCAATGATTTTTTGCTTGATTTCATCAGTCTTGTTTTTCATTTTACAAGAGCCGATGATTATAAAAAGAATGGCAATTATGATTTTATTCATGTTAAAGGTTTTTATTTAAAATTACCCTCAAATACTGAGGGGTATTATTTCTACTTATCCCAAAAAATAATACTCCATTTCGTAATCCACGCTTTATCGAGCGTAGGATAGGTATCGATTTCATCGCCACCGCCGTCTCGTCGAGGGTCATTGGTATCATGCATCCATTTACTGAGTTTTGATTTTAAACTCTTTTTAATAAGGGTATATTGAGGCGATTGAGCGAGGTTTTTAATATTATATGGGTCGGCATTGACATCATACAACTCTTCGGCAACGCGTTTTTCAAAGCCCATTTTAAAATAAGGACGGACTTTAAGGTCGTTGCTATTTTCTATCATATAGGCTTTGGTCGGGCCGCCATCTACATCACCATATTCAGAAGGTGTGCCTTCGATGGTGGCATCGCCCGCAGGCATCCTATCTGGGCGAAGGTTTTGAATATATAAAAACGCTTTTGTCCGCACAGCTCGCATGGGGTAACCAGGATAACCCAAATCACTTTTACGACAAATACAGTGCTTTTCACGCTCTAAAAAAACCTCGTTTCTATGCACTGTTTTATCCCCCCTCAGTATCGGGACAAGGCTGATACCGTCCACTTGATATTGATTGGGTACTTGAGCTACTTCCATAAATGTCGGCATCAAATCAATCAAATTTACAAAGGTTTCACTCCTTATATTTTGCTTAAAAAGTTTTGGAAAACTAATCACCAAAGGCACTCGGGTACCATAATCGTATAAATTAGCTTTAGCATGGGGAAAAGGCATCCCATTATCGCCTGTCACGACAATCATGGTATTATCGAGTAAGCGTTTTTCTTCTAATTTTTTAAATAAATCACCCATTTCACGGTCAAGCCGCTCGATTTCAGCAAAATAATCACCTATATCGCCGCGTACTGAGGGGTGGTCGGGTAGGAATTTAGGTAATTTAATTTTAGTTGAATCAATACCCGATTTTGTTCCGCCGCCTATATCATACGGGCGATGTGGGTCATTAGTACCCCACCAAAAGCAGAACGGTTGATTCGAACCAATACTATCAATAAACTTATTAAAATCCTGTTGTTTGCCCGCAGGATTTTCAGTATATCCCATTTTCTCCCATTTGCCAGGACCCCATCCTTTTCTATCAAAACTGACGGCGTAGCCATTTTTTCTGAGTTCTTTCACGTAAGTAGCCTCTGCTGTATCCAATTTGCCTACTAAATTCACCCCTTCGCCTAAGTTGTGCGGGTATTTTCCTGTTAAAATAGCTGCTCTTGAGGGTGTACACGATGGCGAAGCACAGTAGGCTTGGGTAAACGTCACACCTCGTTTAGCCAACTTATCAAGATTGGGTGTGTGAACTGTTTTGTCACCATAAACACCTGCAAACGGATAGCTCCAATCATCAGCTAAAATGAATAGAATATTGGGACGTGGAGTAGTTGCTTTTTTAGTTTTAGGTGAAAAAGCAGCTATTAGCGAAACAGATATTAAGAGTAATAAAATGGGTATTAGATATGGTTTTTTCATTTTGGATTGGTTTTATAAAATTTATACCCCTCAGTATTCGCTCAAAAATACTGACTTCACAAGCAAAACAGCTTATTTTCGCAATAAAAATGCAATAAAAATGCAATAAAACAAGCTAAAATACTGAGGGGTACTTTTTCACCCCTTCCTCAACTCCAAAACCGTAATCTCAGGTAAAATGCCCACCCGCCCTGAAAAACCCAAAAAGCCAAAGCCCCGATTGATGTGCAAATACCGACCATTTTCTTCATATAAACCTGCCCATTTGGGGTAACGGTATTTTATCGGACTCCATTTAAAACCTTTTATTTCGACGCCCATTTGCGCGCCGTGCGTATGTCCTGAAAGCGTCAAATGGATGAGATTATCTAAGGTTTTTACCTGTTTTTCCCAATGCGTAGGGTCATGCGATAGGAGAATTTTAAAACTGTCTTGTGCAACGCCTGTCATGGCTTTGGAAAGATCGCCATATTGTGCAAATCCATGCCCCCAATTTTCAACGCCCATTAAGGTCAGTTTTTGACTATTGCGCTCAATTTCAAGATTTTCATCGAGGAGTAATTTAAACCCGAGTGTTGTATGATGCGCTTTTAATTGCTTGAAATTAGCGAGCTTTTCAGCAGGAGATGCCCACCATTTATAATCGCCATAATCGTGATTGCCCAATATGGAAAACTTGCCGAGAGGTGCGTGGAGTGCTTTAAAAATATGTAAATACGGCTCGATTTCAGTCGCTTCATTGTTCACCAAATCGCCTGTAAAAAATAGTATATCCGATTTTTGAGCATTGGCTAAAGCGACACCTCGTTTCACGGCTTCAGGGTCGTCAAAACTACCAGCATGAATATCCGATAATTGCGTAATAGTCAAACCATCAAAAGCATCGGGTAAGTCCTTGAAAAAAATGGTATGGCGATGAACGGTATAATCATATTTGCCTTTCAACATACCATAAATGATACCCACAAACGGAATGACCGTTAAACCCAAACCCAATTGACTGATAAATGCTCGGCGTGTAGGTATGTACCCCCCCTCAGTATTCGGCTGCCCTAAAGCATAATTTGCTACCGTTCCAAACAACCTAAACACATCTTGACCAAGCAAGACGATAGCAAAAACCAATTTAGGAATCATGAATAAAATAAAGGTATTAAAAGCCAATAGTTGATAAGTTTTAAAGCCTTTTGCTCTATCAAAAGTTAAAAAGCCTAAGGCAATGAGCCCTAAAAAGAGGATATTGGCTATCCAGAAAACCCCATAGGTTATATTGCGGGTAGATTCCGAATCAAGATTGGCTGTTAAAGTTTTTATGCCTTGAAAAACATAAAGGTCAATACAGAATATAAAAAGGAGGACTAAATACATAGTTTAATAATGAATGATAAATGATGAGTGGTGTGGTTTGCGTTATAAAGGAGACGAAATACTGAAGGGAATATTTTAGCACGTTCATTCACAATACCCGCTTTTCTTATTAGAAAATAATGCAAGACAATATTACTTTTGTAGCCGACTATATTGCCGAATCCTTATATTTTTTTCAAAACGAATGTCCAAACTTGCTTCTCCAGACAAATTTCTTGATTTGTCCGATTATGGAAGACCGCTCGCAACCATCATTGCTAACCAATTAAAATACACTCGATTTACACCTATTCATATTACCTTACTGTTTGGAATTGCCGGTTTAATCGCTATTTATTGTATTTTGAAAGGGTATTATGGGGGGGCAGGGTTTTTTATCATTCTAAAATCCATTTTAGATGCAGCCGACGGTGAATTGTCGCGGGTGAAAAATACGCCTTCTTATACGGGGCGGTATTTGGATAGCATTTTTGATATTATCTTAAATTTTTCGTTTTTGATGACCATTTGTTATATCTCTAAAACACTTTTTTTCTATACGCTTTTGGCATTTATCGGTATGCAATTGCAGGGTACTTTATATAATTATTACTACGTCATTTTGAGAAATAATTCTATTGGAGGCGATTCGACAAGTAAGATTTTTGAAGATACACCGCCGAAGGCTTTTCCCTCCGAAAGCCAAAAGGCGGTGGATATTTTATTCACTATTTTCTATATTTTATACAGCGTTTTTGATAAAACTATTCATTTTTTGGATAAAGAAGCATACAAAGTCGCAACGTTTCCCCATTGGTTTATGACCCTTGTTTCCATTTATGGATTGGGTTTTCAGCTGCTGATTATTGCCGTGATGTTGCGGCTGAATTTGATGGATTATATTGTTCCTTTTTTCATTGTTTATAGCTTATTTATTTTTATTTTTATCGGTATTAGAAAATCTCTTTTTTAAAAACGACGGCAAATCACATTTTGTACAAGGCATTTTAACGGCTATTATGAAAAATACCATTCTTTTCATTTTTTGTATTCTTTCTATAAAAAATACTACTCTTTTTGCTCAAATACAGCCCATAAAATTGCACTGGCTAAATGATAATCCTTCTTCTATAGCCTCTAAAGGTGAAAAGGTTGGTGTGAGCTGGGGTTTGCCCTTTGAGCGAAATAAGGTAAAATCCAACACTACTTTTGTTTTAAGAAATAAAAACAAAGACATCCTACCTCTCCAAACGTGGACAAATGCTTCCTGGGACGATGGTTCTTTGAAATGGCTGGGTTTAGCGACGACGACGACACCGCAAGCAGGGGAGACGTTTGAATTGAGCGTAGGGGAAGCTCGAAATATAACACCTGAAACGCTCAAAATTCAGGATACCCCCCTCAGTATTTTTATTAAAAATGGTAAAACGGCTTGTAAAATTCCTAAAATAGGGAATATCCTCATCGATTCACTCAAAATTAATGACCAAGTTATTGGGGTAGGAGGGCATATTACTTGCCTTTGGCAAAACGCACCAGATGGTGACTTTTTAGATAATATTAAAAAAGAAACGCTCAAAAGCACGATTAAAAAAGTTGAAATAGAGCAAAAAGGTGATATTAAAACCGTCATCCGCATAGAAGGCATTTTTGAAAACAATGCTCAACTGACAAGTCGCAAAGCGCAATTTCCTTTCATCGTCCGTCTTTATTTTTATGCTGGAGTTGAAAATATCCGAATTGTCCAAACTTTGATATATGATGGTGAGGGTGAAAAGGATTTTATCAAAGGACTCGGTTGGGAATTTGGTGTACCGATGCGTGAGCAAGTGCTCAATCGGCACGTGCGGTTTGGCGGTGAATGCTTACCTGAGTCTTCCCAAAGAGGAGAGACGGGTATTTGGTCTGAACCCATTCAACCGGTTATCGGCAGACGTGTTTTAATTTTTAATAGCAAAAATGTGTATGAAGACCAATACTTAGGAAAACGCATTCCAAATGTTGAAGATTATGATAAAAAAGGTCAAGATTTGATAAAAGATTGGGCTGTATGGCGTGACTTCCGATTGACGCAACAAACGGCTGATGGCTTTTCGATACAAAAACGCACCCATGAACACGGTGCTTGGATAGATGCGAATGGGGGTACACGTGCCCAAGGTTTAGTGTTTGTAGGCGATGTGTCAGGTGGCTTATCGTTGGGCATTCGTCATTTTTGGCAATCACATCCGGCGGCGGTGGAGGTCAAAAATGCGTCCTCCAATACCGCTACACTAAGGGAGTGGATGTGGTCGCCTTATGGTGAAGCCATGGATATGCGTAACTATGATACCTTGCAATATGGTCATGGTTTGGAAGCGAGTTATGAGGATGTGCAGCCTGGATTTTCAACGGCACAAGGCGTAGCCCGCACGAGCGAACTTACTGTTTTTTTTCATCAAAAGGTCCCTTCTAATGCTGTTTTGAGTGAAATATCAGATGCTATTGAACACCCACCACTGCTGATGTGTACCCCTCAGTATTTGCATGATGCAGGGGCATTTGGGGTTTGGAGTTTGCCCAATCGAACGTCAAAAGGGCGAGAATGGATTGAAAATCAATTAGATACAGCTATTTTATTTTATCAAAAAGAAATAGAGCAACGCCGTTGGTATGGCTTCTGGAATTATGGCGATGTCATGCATAGCTACGATAATGTGCGTCACTCATGGCGATACGATATTGGTGGATTTGCTTGGGCGAATACGGAATTAATGCCTGATTTATGGCTTTGGTACAGCTTTTTAAGGACAGGTAGAGCCGATATTTTTCAAATGGCAGAGGCTATGACACGACACACGAGCGAGGTGGATGTCTATCATTTGGGTCGATTCGCCGGTTTAGGGTCAAGGCATAATGTACGGCATTGGGGCTGTGGCTCTAAAGAAGTGCGTATCAGCCAAGCTTCATTAAAGCGTTTTTATTATTATTTGACGACCGATGAAAGAACTGGGGAACTCATGCGCGAAGTCGTTAATGCGGATGAAGCTATGACGAAAATTGACCCGTTGCGCATGATTTTACTGCCATCTCAATATCCCACTCATGCCCGAATCGGACCCGATTGGCTCGCTTTAGTGGGTAATTGGATGACCGAATGGGAACGAACAGGCGATACCCGTTGGCGGGATAAAATACTGAGGGGAGTCAAAAGTTTCTCAAAAATGCCTTATGGTTTTTTTTCAGGCAAAGAAGGTGCTTTTGGATATGATCCTAAAACAGGTGAGATGTATCAATTGGCTGCGGAGGATATTGGACAATCGCACCTCAGTGTTTTAATGGGCGGTCCCGAAATTGCCTTTGAACTCAGCCGCTATTTGAAAGATGAAAATTGGCAGCGTTTATGGCTACAATACGCTGATATGTACGGGGCATCGAAGGAGAAAACGTTTAAAATATTCAAAAAAGAGGTGCAATTGGGTACTTTATCGCCGCATTATTGCCGATTGCCTGCTTATTATGCTTTTCAAACCAAAGATAACATACGCGCTCAAAAGGTATGGGATGAGTTTTTAATGATGGGATATTATAAAAACAATTCTACATTTCCGACTCAAATAGTCAAAACTCCTGACGTGCTGCGCTCAATATTGGAAGTGCAGAATGTGTCAACCAATAATACGGCACAATGGAGTTTGAATGCTATTGAACTACTGGAGATGATAGGAGACGCGATACCCATTGAACATGACCTTTGGAGAAAAAAATAAGGGAATTACCAATCAAATTTCAACAATGAAACACCTTGTCTGGGCAATTGAATATTGAGTTTCAATTCACCGTTATTGGTTTTGATATAAGTCGGCGAAGTCAATAAAGTCAATTGCCCGGACTTTTCTAAAATAGCTATTTGTTCTTTGGTGGGATTGTCTGGTGAGCCCATTTTTTTCCATACTTCGTAGGCATTGCTGTTGTCATTGTCAATGCGATAATGGTGATAATTGACGATTTTTGTAGTAAAACCTTTCAAATTTACTTCAATAGGAGCATCGGGTGCTGGCACATCATCATCGTGGTAATGCCAAAGCATCACCGCCGCCGAATGCCCGTCTTTACTCGCAAGGGCATCAATATCAGCTTGTTGACCACGCACGCTTGAATCTCGAATTTGGGCGAAATTATAGGCTTGATTGCCTGTTATGGCTACTCGCTTGCCCGACATCAAACCAAACATTCTAAAAACATTGAGCACAGGTTTATCAATGCCATTGGTGGCTAAATCTCGAAATCCGTAGAAATAAGGTTGATTTTCAAACTCAAATGACCAACTCACCGCACCCAAAAGATTGGCTTTATAGTAGTCGGCAAGAGCATATTTTCGAGCAAAAGAAGCGGCAGTATAACTTGAATACATGGTGCCATTCCGGTAAGCATTTTGGGGATTTGTTTTCATGCCACAAGCTGCACAGCCCTCAGGATCAGATTCACCGATAATGATGGGTAAATTTTTCAAAGTTGGAAAAGAGGTAACAATTTTAAAACCAGCGGCAATATCCCTCAATTGCGTACCCATATTCATTTGCACATGATTATCGACGATTTTAGGCGCGCCTTTGGCATGAAAAGCGATAAAATCTATGGGCGTTCCAATCTTCCCCGTTACATAATTGGTATCTGAAACACAATGTTTTAGAAAGGTCGTTAAAAATTTTGCTGCGTTATCCCAACTGGGTCCCGTAGCATCGGGCCCGCCGATTTTTATAGTCGGTAAAGCACGTCTGGCGGCATCCACAGTGTAGTCATACAATTTACAAAACTCTTGAACTGTGCCACTCCAATATTTGATATTGGGTTCGTTCCAAAGTTCCCAATACCAGCTTTCAACTTCTGTTTTTCCATAGCGGGCTACTGAATGTTTGACCCATTCATGTACCAAATTTGCCCATTTTTTATAGTCTTTTGGTGGATACGTCCAGCCTGTGTAAATCATGTCGTAGGGCAATCCGGGTTGCCAATGGTGTTCGTAAGGTTGTGGTTTTATAGAAAGGGCTTCGGGCATAAAGCCAAATTGCGCCAAAGGTTTTACCCCGCGTTGAAGATAGGTATCAAAAATTTTATCAATAATAGTGAAATCATAAATCGGATTGCCGTTGGCATCTTCTGTATAAACATTGGTCGAACCCCATTTTAAAGAGAGCGTATCATGCCCTGATGTCAGTAAATTATGGGTTCGAAAATAGACAGGCACGGGGCTCAAAGCACCTAATTCTGCCAATAGTTTTTTACCATCTTTCATGTAAGCATAATTAGGTTCATCCGCCCCAAACCATGCCCAAAAAGGATACATTTCGCCTACGTTTTTACTGAAATCAACATTTATTATCGTTTTTTCAACGAATTTATTTTGAGCAAAACTGAGTTGCACCGTTGCTATTAGGAGTACAAAAAGAGCGTATTTTTTCATTGAAATTTATAATAATGATAAAAAAAATTATATCCACCCCCTCAGTATTTTTCATTAAAACCTATAGTTTCAAATACAATTTTAACTCATTTTCGAAATCATAAATCCGACATCCGAAATATACTGAGGGGGTCTTTGCTTGCTATGCTTTCTTCAATCTACCCACCAACGGCTCTCTTTTATCAGGCACATTTTTAGAATTTTCAGCAACACTATTCAAAAAAGAAATAGACACTTTATCGCCTTCAAAAACGCAAGTAATTTTATCGCCATGAATCGCCTCTACGAATTTGAGGTTCAATTGCAAAGTATTATCAGTGAGCCAAGTAGCCGTACCTGCCATTTTTGAAGGCATGGGCGTTCTGCCCGTTACAGAGAATAAATATTTAGACGAGCCTTTGTTTAAATACCAATTTTCCCAACCGAATTTTATTTTAGTTTCTCCTGCGGCGGTCAATAATTCCCACGTGCAAGCATCTTTTGAAAAAACAAATTCACTTTCAAGAATGCCATAGCTATTCTTTTCAACCATAAAATCTTTGTCATTATACTGAGAGGATAGCGGGGACGTCGGTTTTCCTTTTGGAGTAGGTAAAACCAAGCCTTTCAACGCCGATTTTAAAGCATTGGCGTCGGTTGGATTATCGGCTAAAACGCCCGATTGCATAGCGGGCAACAGCGTTTCGTAAGCGACATTCATGGTCTTTTGCAAGTTAAAACTTTCGCAAGTCATCGCTAAAACGGCGTCTTGCTCAGGCATCACCATGCAAAATTGCCCAAATGCGCCATCACCTCTGTAAAATCCGGGTTTGCATCGCCAAAACTGATAACCGTAGCCTTGCGACCAATCGTTATCGCCTGCTTGAGAGGTGGTTTGCTTCTTTGTTGCCTCATTTACCCATGCTTCTGATAAGAGCTGCTTGCCATTCCACTTGCCTTTTTGTAGATAAAACTGTCCTAATTTAGCAATATCTTCTGTTTTGACCCTCAACCCATAACCTGCGGTGTTCAAACCTTGCGGCGAGGTTTCCCAATCATAGCCTTTGATTCCTAAGGGTTGAAACAATCTGGGGGCTAAATAATCTTCTAATTTTTGACCCGTTACTTTATGCAGGATTGCGCCCAACATATAAGTCGCGGGTGTATTGTAAAGAAAATGCGTACTCGGTTCAAATTTAACCTCTTGTTCTAAAAATGTTTTAACCCATGTGTTATTGGATTCTCTCAAAGCCGGCTCTTTCTCATGCCCCGTATTCATGGTGAGCAAATGCTTTATTTTCATCGCTTTCAAATGATCGCTCGGCGACTGAGGGGTTTCTTCTTTGAAAAAAGAAATGACTTGATCATCCACTTTTATTTTACCTTCTTGCACTAAAAAGCCAATGGCAGTGCTTGTAAAACTCTTTGAAAGTGAATATAAAGTATGTTTAAAGTCCGATTCAAACGGTTTCCACCAGCCTTCCGCCACGACATTTCCATGTCGTATCAACATAAAGCTGTGCCATTCCAAGCCCGATTCTTTAGCCGTTTTCAGAAAATCTAAAATGCCTTTCGACAAAATACCTTGCGATTCTGGGCTTTTGCGGACGAAATTAGAGAGAGAAAATATGTCTAATTCTGTATCAAATAGATTCAAATTAGGCAATAATCCAAAGCCGAGGGAGCTGATGCTCGCCGTTTTGATAAAATCACGTCTGTTAGTTTTCATTTTATTATGATTGAAAATGTTTGAAAAAGATTATTTTACATATCTCAACTCAAATAGCATATTTCAATTTCTTTTCTAAATAATAAATGGCTACTTGGCACATGGGCGCAAACTTGCCATCAACTTGTTTTGAAAAGTCTTTCAATTTTTGATTGATAAAACTTTTAGTCGGTTGTTTGGTACCAAATTCTTTCCGCAGGGCTTGGTCAAGTGTTGTCCAAATTTTCTTTCTATCAGAAACTAAAGCTTGCATATTTAAATTCAATGTGTTATTTAAATCATGATTTAATATTCCTTCTATATCTTCCTTTTCAGTAATAAAAACATGCCCTTCTGAATTGAAACGTATCTTTTGCATCAAAATCTTGTCTGTTGGATTAATTTGGATTTCATCATTTCTTTTATATTCATCGCAATGTCGTAGATGTTTGGATGCCCCCTCATTACCTTTGCAAGAAGCCAAAAGATTGTTATAATCAAGTGTTAAATTAGGTTTCCCATTCGTTCCGTTATAAACACGGTATGCCTTAAAATGCTCAATTTCCATTTTATCCGCCTTAGGTTCTTGAATCCTTCGCATACAATAACAGCAAATAAAGCCTTGTTCTTTAAGCAAAGCCGTGCGTAATTCATCTTTTTTCTTGTAATTATCGTAATTATGATGCGGTGTTTTCAGATGTCGTTTAAGCGAAGTAGGCTGGTTTTTAAGTTTTTTATCAATCCACTTCATCAGTCAACCATTTGATTGTCAAACAAAAGTTGGGTTTTCGCACCTACTACGGCTTCGTCGTTTTCACCTAACAAATAGGTTAGTTCTTTGAGCAAAGCCTTTGCTTCGGTATAGTTTTCTTCTTCCAATAACGCTGCACAATGATTTATTTTTTCTTGTACTTCCACAGGTCGGTCAGTCACACCAAAAATTTCAAATAAAATAGCAGAAGCATTGCGCCCATAAGTATTTGGTACATTTTTTACCAATCTTCCATCTTCCAAAATGAAAATACTTTCTTTTTTTACTTTACTTAATACTTGCGGCGAGTGTGTTGTAACGATGAATTGTAAATTTGGAAAAGTAGCTAATAATGCAGAAATGACTTCGCGTTGCCATTGTGGATGCAAGTGCAAATCTATTTCATCAATTAAAACGATGCCTTCACCATAAAGTGATTTGTTTCCAGAATTTGCAATTGCTAAACGCATTGCAATATCAACAACCATTAAAAGCGTTGTTTTTTCACCAGTAGACAATTGAGAGATATTCAAATCTTTTTCATTTTTGGATATAGTTAAACTACTACTTATAGTATCTAAAAACCCTTTCCTATCTTTTCTAACTCTTAGATTCGAAAAAGAAGCATTTGACAGTTTACCAAGAAAATTATTTAAAGCTTCTCTTACTATTTCCAATTTAGGGTTTCTATAATGAAAGTCTCCTTCAAGTCTAATTTTGTCTTCATAACTTTCTTCTAATTCAAACCAATTAAAAAAGTCATCAAAATAAAAGAAATTAGTACGGAAAATATTTCTATAAACGGAAGATTGAGTAGATTGCGAGGATTGAGTTAATTGTGAAGAATATGTACCTTTATACCACAATTTACTAACTATTCTTTCACTTTGATAAAATGCGAAAACTGGGATTGCTTCTTCTGGTGATTTAAGTTTGATGGCAAGATATGTAGCCAATTCATTATCATCATTTACCTTTTTTCCATTACTTGGAAATGCCAAATCCCATTGACTATAGTTATGCAAGTTATAGATAGTCTTAATTTCTAATTTACATTGTTCATTACCTAATCTCACATCTTCAAAGTTTAATTGGATATCAGCTTTTTTTGATGAATTAAAAGCCTGTCTCAAACTTCTGGCGATGATTTGAGAAAATAATATTCCAATCGCATCTAAGACCGCAGATTTCCCCGCCCCATTCACGCCAATAAAAACAGCTAAACGGTCTGGAAAAACAACGTCTAATTGTTCAAACCCTCGAAAATTAGTCAGATGTAGTTCTTTTATTTCCATATTGTAATGTACTTTCTAAAAATTGTTATGAATATTAAATTAGCTCTCAGTATTTTATACTAAAAACACAGCAAAGTACAAATTAGAAAATCTTTTTTTAACTTTCTAAACCTTAATTTTTTTCTATTTACTCTTTTAATTAACTTATTTTTAGTTCAATTAAACTGAAAAGCCACATACACCGCTTGCCCTTTCCCCTCATTTGTCAAATTATGAGGTATATTGGAAGAGAGAAAAAATAAATCGCTGTTGCTGCCTTTGTAATGTTTATCGCCAATGAGCATATCTACTTTTCCATTCAAAAGTAAAATGATTTCTTCTGCAAAATGGTTGTGTGGCTCATGGCTTTTCAACCCTTCATTGAGACTTGTAGTGTGCATTTCAAAACGCTTAAACATGGCTGTTGCGCGGTTATAATAAGGTCTGACGCCACCTTTATCATGCGGTTTGAACACCAATTCATTCCAATCCAAGAGCAACGAACCACCTGCCGTATCGGCTCTGACGGTATCCATTGGCGTACGCGAATTGTATATCAACACGTAATAACTCGCTGTAGTCGTATCGTTGTTTTTAAGTTGTTGCCAATCGCCAGGCATGATGAGGGCGATGCCTCCTGCACTGATGGTTTTGGTTTGGTCTTTCACAGTAAATGTTACCTTACCTTCTTTAACAATAATAAGTTCTTCATTAGTAGCATTCACATGACCTGCATTTGAAGCTTTTCCTGGCTGCAAAGTCGAATAGTGAACGCTCATATTCTCTAAATGCTTGGTACTTCCTTTGAGCATGACTGTCCGCGTGCCGACTTTGGTTTCCCTTGTTATTGAATCTTTTAATCTATATACTTTAGCTACGACAGTATCTTTTTGAGCCAATAACATGGTTGATTGTAGGTAAATGATGGTTAAAATAAAGCTTTTCATTGTTTTTTAAATTTTAAAAAAATAAAAGAGTGCATTTTAGGGCAATATATTATTGTGAACGTTAGCACGGAAACTGAGGGGGTGTCATAAAGTTGTTGAATGTAAATAAATATACCCAAATCCTATAATTTATTGCCAAAAGCTTTGAAAAATTTGCTCAACAGCACGAACCAAGCCTCTTCCAACATCTTGAAAAAATGTTATTATACTCACCATATATTTTTTAAAATCTTCATTCAAATCATTAAATTCACACTTTAAAAATTTAAAAAACAAATTCCTCTATGAAAAATCTACTCGTGGCGTTTATCACGCTCTCCCTCTTTGCTTTTAATATGCCCTATACCTACACGGGCGATTCTACCATCAAAAACAGCACTTTTCAAGGCTTTTTGAAGCCAAATGATGATGTTTTTGATAAAAATTATATCAAAAAGACCATGATAAAAGTGGTGGATTGGCAATTGAAAAACCCGAAACATGTCTCGACGGATTGGACAAATGGCGCATTTTATACAGGCGTCATGGCTGCTTACGAAACCACCAAATCCCCTAAAATACTCGACTCACTTATGGCTATGGGCAACCGCAATAAATGGCAACCCCATAACCGCTTCGATCATGCCGACGATATTGTCATTTCACAAACCTATATTGACCTTTATCGCTTAAAAAAAGATAAAAGGATGATTCAAGCGACCGTTGATTCTGTTCAAAAAATGCAAACGACAAAAGGCAATGAAGCCACCAAACACGGCATTGCGTGGTGGTGGTGCGATGCCCTTTTTATGGCACCGCCGACCTTGGCAAAATTGAGCAAGGACTTGAAGACCCCTCAGTATTTAAAGCTCAATGACTCTCTTTTTCAAGAATGTTATGACTTACTTTATGACAAAGGCGAGCATCTTTTTTACCGAGATACCAATTATTTATTGAATGCACAAGGCGAGGGTAAGCATGAAGCCAATGGTCAAAAAGTGTTTTGGAGTAGGGGCAATGGGTGGGTTTTGGCAGGTATTGCAAGGGTTTTGAAGGAAATGCCCAAGGATTATCCCAAACGCTCGTTTTATGTTCAGCTTTTTAAAAACATGGCAGAGAAAATCCAATCTCTCCAACAAGCTGATGGTCTGTGGCGTGCCAGCTTGCTCGACCCTGGGGCGTATCCGGGAGGCGAGGGCAGCGGTTCAGGTTTTTATTGCTACGCAATGGCATGGGGCATCAACAACGGCATTTTGGACAAAGCCAAATATACCCCCTCAGTAAAAAAGGCTTGGGTGGGCTTAAACACCCTTGTTTCAGCCGAAGGTAGAGTGGGGTGGGTGCAGCCGATTGGCGCAGACCCACGTCGCAATTTCAGTGCAGATAGTTGGGAGGTATTTGGTGCAGGGGCATTTTTATTGGCGGGTTCGGAGGTGATAAGAATGAAATAGCGGTTTCACTCAACGGTATTCAAATTCTATTTTATTTTGATAACAATTGTAAAATTGTTGCTTATCTATAAAATTAACGCTAATATTGAGGATTAACTTTCAATATTAGCGTTAATTTTGAGGGTAGATTTTAAAATCTTATAAAAAATAAAGCAATGATTCACCGTCTTTATGAAAAAATAATTGCTGAACAAATGCGATTAGACAATCGCATCATCATTATTTATGGTCCTCGACAAGTTGGGAAAACAACTTTGGCGCGGCTAATTATGGAAAATTTTGAAGGAAAAATACTCCAAATCAATGCCGATGATGTTGATTATGCCGATGTTTTATCAAGTCGTTCGCTGAATAAAATGCGCCAATTAATAGACGGCTACGATTTGGTTTTTATTGATGAAGCACAACAAATCCCTGATATTGGCATTAATTTGAAAATTCTATACGACAGTTTACCTCATTTAAAAATTATAGTCACAGGTTCTTCTTCTTTCGATTTGGCTAATAAAATTCAAGAGCCGTTGACAGGTCGTTCATGGATTTTTCAATTAATGCCAATAAGTGTTAGTGAATTGAATCTTCAATACAACCGCTTTGAGTTGAATAATATGCTTGAAGATTCGCTTATTTTCGGCAATTATCCCGCCTTATTGAATATTGAAAACCGCGAGTTGAAGGTCAATTATTTGCAAGAGATTGTGCGTTCTTATCTTTTTAAAGACGTTTTGACCATCGGTTCTATCAAATATCCACCTAAATTGCGAGATTTAGTGCGCTTATTGGCGTTTCAAATAGGCTCAACCGTTTCATTAAACGAATTGGCTAATACTCTTCAAATTGCCAGAGATACCGTTCAGAATTATATCGATTTGCTTGAAAAAACGTTTGTTATTTTCCGATTATCAGGATATAGCCGCAACCTGCGTAAAGAAATCGTACGGCAGGATAAAATATTTTTTTACGATTTAGGCATTCGCAATGCTGTTATTGAAAATTTTGCCCCCCTCAGTAATCGAAATGACGGAGGGGCTTTATGGGAAAATTTTCTAATCGTGGAACGTATGAAAACCCAAACCTACAGACGACAAGGCGCCAACCGATATTATTGGCGAACTTATACAGGTGCAGAATTGGATTATGTAGAAGAAAGAGACGGGCTTGTAAAAGGTTTTGAATTTAAGTTCAATCAAAAAATAGTCCGTGCACCGCAGTCATGGACAAAAACCTATCCCGATGCTTCTTTTGAAACCATTAATCGCGATAATTATTTGGATTTTTTACTTGAAACTTGAGAGATGAAAAAGAAACATAAATACTGAGGGGTAAGGAAAATTTTGTTTTCTAACTGCTTTTTTAATACATTTCCTAATGAAAAATCTAAAAATCTTCCTTCTCCTTTTACTCATTCCTACATGGCTTTCAGCCCAAAACAATGTCTATCTATTCGCCTATTTCACTCAAAACGGGCAAGACGGGCTGCACTTCGCTTACAGCTACAATGGCTTAAAATGGGATTCGTTGAACAATGGCAAATCGTATCTAACCCCCTCAGTAGGAAAGGATAAACTCCTGCGCGACCCCTGCATCGTGCAAGCGAGAGACGCTACTTTTCACATGGTTTGGACAAGTGGTTGGTGGGATAAAATCATCGGTTATGCGTCTTCCAAAGACCTGATTCATTGGTCGGAACAAAAAGCTATTCCTGTTATGGAGCATGAACCGACGGCTAAAAACAGTTGGGCACCCGAGCTTTTTTATGATGAAAAAGCAAAAGAATACCTCATCTTTTGGGCAACTACTATTCCCGGCAGGCATTCTGATGTGTCGGATTCTGAGCGTGAAAAAGGCTTGAATCACCGATTATATTTTACTAAAACAAAAGATTTTAAGACCTTTAGCCCCACAGAGTTATTTTTAAATACTGATTTCAGCACCATCGATGCCACGATTTTGAAGCACGGTAAACGCTTTTATATGTTTTTGAAAAATGAAAATCCGAATCCACCTGAAAAGAATATTCGACTTGTAAAAGTTAAAAAATTGTCTGCAATTTCGGGAAAAATACCCCCCTCAGTATCCACACCGATTACAGGCAAATATTGGGCAGAAGGTCCCACTGCCATTGAAATTGGCGACGCTGTTTATGTATATTTTGATAAATACCGCGACCACCGTTATGGCGTGATTCGTTCAAAAGATATGATGAATTGGGAGGACATTTCAGACCAATTGCAAGTACCCCAAGGCTTGCGGCATGGGACGGTTTTTAAGGTATCGAAAGCGGTGTTTGAGAAAATGAAGTTAAACTAATATTTTATGAAAAAACTCCTTTCCCTCGCTATCTTATTGATTTTCAACGTTTTAGCTCATGCTCAAACACCTAAAATCAATCGCCAAGCTGTTGTAAAAAGGCATACAGTTGTTTTAAACAAAGCGGATACATTGGCTTCTCTCTCCGTTGGCAACGGTAAATTTTGCTTCACAGCAGACGTTACTGGTTTGCAAACTTTCCCTGATGAATATGCAAAAGGGATTCCGCTCGGCACGCAATCCGAATGGGGCTGGCACAGCTTCCCGAATGGTGAGGGGTATAAAATTGAGGAAGCTTTGAAGGACTATGACTCGCATGGGCGCAAGGTGTCCTATGCCGTTCAGTTGTCGAATCCTGAGCGTAATAAATTGGCAGTCAATTACTTACGTCAAAATCCGCATCGGTTGCAGTTGGGTAATTTAGGGTTTGATTTAAGTAAAAAAGATGGTTCGCCTGTGAAATTAGAAGATATAAAAGACATTCATCAAACGCTGGATATGTGGACAGGAGAGTTAAAATCGCATTTTACGATTGAAAATGAGGCGGTGAATGTCAGCACATTTTGCCATCAAGAATTAGATGTTATTTCAGTAAAAGTCAAATCAAAATTGCTTAAAACAGGTCAAATTAAAATCCGTTTACGCGTTCCATATCCGACAGATAAGTTTTTAGATGAGGGGAATAATTGGGGCGATGAGGATAAACACAGCTCAAAAATGACTATTTCTAAGGGCAACCAAACTGTTATTGAGCACATTTTGGATACAACGCACTATTTTGTTTCTTTAAAATGGGGTGAAAACAAAGGCATTATTTCTGAAAAACAAAAACATTATTTTGTCTTGACCCCCTCAGTATCAAGCGATATTTTTGAGTTAAATGCTTTATTTACTCCTTCAAATTTAGCTAATTCAATACCCAATTTTAATGAAACGCAAAAGAATAGTATGTCTCAATCCAAAGCCTTCTGGCAAAGCGGCGGAGCGATAGACTTTTCAGGGACAACTGATAAACGCGCTTTTGAACTCGAAAGGCGCATCATTTTATCCCAATATTTGACTAAAATCCAATGCACGGGCAATATGCCACCGCAGGAAACAGGCTTGACTTACAACTCATGGTTTGGCAAACCGCATTTGGAAATGCACTGGTGGCATGGCGTTCATTTTGCTCAATGGGGTCGCGCGGCGTTGATGGAACGTAGCTTGAATTGGTATGAAAAAACGCAAAATGAAGCCCGTATAATTGCCAAACGACAAGGCTATGAAGGAGTCCGTTGGCAAAAAATGACAGACCCTGATGGGCAAGAAGCACCGTCGTCAGTGGGGGCGTTTTTGATATGGCAACAGCCACATTTTATTTATTTTGCAGAGCAAGCCTATCAAGCGCATTCTAATAAAAAAACATTGAATAAATATGAGAAATTGGTTTTTGAAACAGCTGACTTTATGGCGTCTTACGCCTATTTCGACCCTAAAAAAAAACGCTGTATCTTAGGCTCACCCTTGATTCCAGCACAAGAACGCTTCAAACCTGAAGATACTTTTAACCCTACTTATGAACTCGCGTACTGGTATTGGGCATTGTCCACTGCTCAAAAATGGCGTGCAAGATTGGGCTTAAAACCCAACGAAAAATATGCAGATGTGCTATCAAAACTCTCGCCTTTAACTATCCAAAACGGCATTTATTTGGCAACCGAAAGCGCCCCTGATAGCTATACCAATGAAAAATACTTGACCGACCACCCTTCAGTATTGGGCATATTTGGGATGCTTCCTGAGACGCCTTTACTCGATAAAACCATCATGAAAGCTACTTTTGAAAAGGTTTGGAAAGATTGGCATTGGGATGATACGTGGGGTTGGGATTTCCCGATGGCAGCCATGACAGCTACACGGTTGGGTCTGCCCGATAAAGCAGTGGAGGCTCTATTGATGCCCATCCGCACGAATACTTATTTGCCTAATGGACATAATTATCAAGACCAACGCTTGCGCCTTTACTTACCAGGCAATGGCGGTTTGTTGTCAGCCGTGGCTTTGATGTGTACGCAGGTGAATGGTTTTCCAAAGACGTGGAAAGTGCGGTGGGAAGGTATGAAAGCGATGCTTTGATATAAAAATTATAGTTTTCGAAAGTCTTATACTGAGGGGTATTTTGTTTATTAAAACTACAACTCATTGATTTTCAACGATTTATGACAATTATTTAACATAATAAAAATTATAAATAAAAATAGTGCATTTGTATCAAAAAATGAAAAGATATAGAGAGGATATATTTTTGCCTCAAACATGTACCAAACGCGTAGCATAAGCCCTCGGCTTCACAGGTGTTTGAATTTGATTCTCAGAAGGTAAAAATTGCCAAGGGGTGACTTGATTGGTCCAATCAAAAGTATTTTTTTCCATGTAGCGCCGGCGAAATTCTACGGGGGTGCAGTGGCGGTATTTTTTAAAGAGGCGATTAAAATTTGCCAAATTATTGAAGCCTGATTCATAACTAATCTGACCAATCGTCTCGTCCGTATCCAACAATAATTTGCAAGCGTGACCAATCCTAATATCCACTAAAAACTGCGTGAAACTGCGGAAAGCATATTTTTGAAAAAAATGACTGAACGCGGAATCACTCATATTCACCTGTCTGGCAACGTCGCCTATTTTCAAATTAATTTTTGCATAGTGTTTTAAGATATAACTATAAGCCATTTGAATGCGGTTACTATGATTACTCAATACTTTTGATGAAAAACCCACGCTCGATAAATAACACGTTTCGGAAGACTGAGAAAGTAAATCAAGCAGTTGTAAAAACTCAATCACATTTGTAAAACCCTTGTCTTCGGTCAAATTCATCATAATATTCATCGCTTCTTGAAGCGTTTTGCCACGAAATTTAATGCCTTCGCTGGAGTCTTGGAGGAGTTTACGGATTTTACCGAATTGCTCTTTTTGAAAAAACTGCCCGCCCATCAAGCCCATGCCAAATTGAATCGTGATAACTCGATAAGGCTGCCCATTATTTTGCAACTGCACATCGCCATCCCATTTATGATAGAGATATGGACCGAGCAAAACCAAATCATAATCGGTATAGCGTTCGATAGAATCCCCCACGATGCGCGTACCCGACATGCCCATAATCAGATTCAATTCATATTCAGGATGATTGTGGATTGGATAATCGAAACCATTATTCGATGAGTCAATCACGACAAAAACATCAGGTGTACTAAGCGGTGTAATCTCTTGGTAAATATTCATTTTAAAGAATTTTATTTGTTATTATGCACTTAATACAATTACGTATTTTGATAGATGAGTGGTTTTCCTAAAAGTACTATATTATTGCTTAATAGTATCAATGTTTAACTTATAAAGTGGTGACCTTTATCATTAGAAATAAAAATGATATTAAGATGGGTCAAAATTCTACACGATATACTGCTTTGCCACTGCTTTTCTCTCACCGTTCACCACTCAAAATGTGGTTGTTATTGCCTTTTTTAATTGTCATCGCCTCCTTTACCTATGCTCAAAAACAGTCGGTTACGGGTACGGTCATTTCCTCAGAAGACCAACTGCCAATTATAGGCGTAACGGTTTTAGAAAAGGGCACGCAGAACGGAACGCTCACCAATACTGAGGGGGTGTTTAAAATAGAAGTATCCTCGGCTGATGCTATATTAGTGTTCACCTATATCGGTTTAGACATTGTAGAAATGCCCGTTCAGGGGAAAACAACGCTCAATGTAATCATGACGGCAAGCAATGCCATGTTGAAAGATGTGGTCGTCACAGGTTATAAAAAAGAAATTCGCTCCAATGTCTCCTCCGCTATCGCTTCTATTAAATCAAAAGACATAGAAAAACTGGTGGTTTTGGGCGTTGATCAAGCCTTGCAGGGGCAAGCACCGGGCGTCATGGTCACGCAGGTGACGGGCGCGCCAGGCGATGATATAGCGGTGCGGATTCGGGGTGCAGGCACTTTGGGCAATAATAATCCGCTTTATATTGTGGATGGATTGCCGACAACGGCTAATATCAATATGTTTTCTATCACCGATATTGAATCTATTGAGGTCTTAAAAGATGGGGCGGCGGCGGCTATTTATGGTTCAAGAGCAGCCAATGGCGTGGTAGTTATTACAACAAAAAGGGGCAAATCGGGCAAACCACGATTCAGTTTTGATGCTTATACAGGTGTTCAAAATGCGGTTAATTTGCCTAAATTGCTCAATTCAAAAGAATATTTAACCATTCGGAACGAAGCGATTGCGAATGCCAACACACTTAGAAGTCCTGCACGGCAATTGCCAACCTATAATCCAAAAATATTGGATACTTTACCCGATACTGATTGGTTGAGTAAAGTCTTCCGCACTGCACCGATTCAGCATTATTCTTTTGCAGGGATGGGCGGCAGTGACAATGGTAACTTCTATCTCTCAGGTGAATACCAAACCCAAGACGGTATTTTCACAGGTCAAAAATTTGATAAATATCAATTGCGTTTTAATGGAGAAATTGGTAGTAAACTCTTTAAAATAGGCAATAATTTTTCATTTTCACACACCAATCGCAAGGTTATTGGCTCTTCAGGCGATGGATTTGGCGGAGGGAATGAACTAAGTGGTATTCGATATGCGCTCATCACAGCCCCCGTTGTGCCTGTGCAGTATAAAGATGGTAGCTACGTCAATGTTACTTCTGAACTCGGCGACCCCACGCTTTTTGGCGATGGTAATGCAAATCCAATTGTTTTTATAAATAATACCGATTGGACGATTAAACGCTATCGGGTATTTGGGAATGTTTATGCTGAACTCGCGCCATTTGATGGCTTGAAAATACGCACGAGTTTGGGTGGCGATTTTTTATTTGAAAGAGAAAAACTGTTTAAAAAACGCCTGTCAGATGCCATTTATAGCCCAACTTCTTTGAATGAAGGCAGAGTATTTAATCAAACATTAATTTGGAATAATACAGCAGATTACTCTAAAACCTTTAGAAAACACCGCATTTCTACATTAATCGGTACAGAAGCCATTCAAAACCACACCGATTATCTTGGCGCATCGGCTAATAATTTTCGCAGTACAGAACCTTTATTCAGGTACATCAATGGCAGTCTGCCACTTGAATTGACCAATGTCGGCAATTCAGGGATTGCTACCGAATGGGCATTATTGTCCTACTTCGGGCAAGCAGGTTACTCATTTGATAATCGTTATGTCATCAGTGCTTCGGTTCGTCGGGATGGCTCTTCTCGTTTTGGTCCCAATAATCGCTGGGGCACATACCCCTCAGTATCAGCCGCTTGGAACATCGGAAATGAAGCCTTTTTCAAAAGAATGGGCTTCATTTCGAGCCTCAAACTGAGGGGTAGCTGGGGGCAATTGGGCAATCAAGAGATAGGCAATTATCCATTTAGTTCATTGGTTCAAACGGGTCAAAGGGTCTATTCATTTGGCGATAAAATAGCAACGGGTGCAACGGTGGTTGAAACAGGCAACGCCAATATCCGTTGGGAAACCACCACTCAAACCAATATTGGCTTAGATGTGAGCCTTTGGAAAGACCGCCTCTCGTTGATAGCTGATGTTTTTAGAAAACGCACCGATGACATCCTCGTGCGTGTACCCGTACCACAAGCAGGTGGTTCTGAGCGTCCGCCTTATGTGAATGCAGGGTCTGTTGAAAATAAAGGCATTGAGTTGGGTTTGATTTATAAAAATAAAATCAAGGATTTCAATTATAATATTGGGGCTAATATTTCCGCACTTAATAATAAGGTATTGTCTATTGCTTCAAGCGAACCTATTCTCGGCGGCTTCGGCTTATCGGATGGGCCGCTGACCCGTACCGAAGTCGGCTACCCTATCGGGTCTTTTTATTTGTATAAAATGCTCGGCATTTTTCAAACCCAAGCAGAAATTGACCAAAGCCCTTTTCAAACCGTTGATACTCGCCCAGGAGATGTCAAATTTGCTGACTTGAACGGTGATAAGAAGATTGACGATAAAGATAGAGCGCACGTTGGTAACCCTTTTCCTGATTTTACTTATGGTTTAAATCTGAGTTTGACATGGAAAAACTTTGATTTTTCAGTCTTGGCGCAAGGTGTTCAAGGCAATGATGTATATTTCCTTTATGGTAATTTTGCTTACGAAACCCAAACACGTGGTTTCAATTCTTATCAGAAAATATTGGATCGTTGGACTCCTTCCAACACCAATACCAACATTCCTAAAGTCAGTCTCGACGATCGCAATGGCAATCGCCGCTCTTCTACGCGCTGGTTAGAAGATGGTTCTTATTTTAGAATTAGAAATATTACATTGGGGTATAACCTTAAAGATGCCCTTAAATGGAAATCAGTTGAAGGTTTAAGAATTTATGTCACGGCTCAAAATGCCCTCACTTTTACTAAATATTCAGGTTTAGACCCTGAAATTCAAGCCAATACAAACGATACACGTGGTTTAGGGCTGTCATCTGATTTGGCAGTCGGCATTGATTGGGGCACTGTGCCAGCGCCGCGCACTTTTATTGTGGGGTTGAAATTAGATTTTTAAATAATGCATAGTCGTACAAAGTATTGAATAGAGTTGTTGATATATGGATATTTACCCCCTAACCCCCAAGGGGGAACACCTTGGGAAGTATTGGGAAATAAGAGATTAATCGTCAATTTTTCCAAATCGTTCCCCCTTGGGGGTTAGGGGGCAAACGAAAACCGAAGCACTCAACTTTCAATTTTTGCAAACTATTTTTAAAGTATTACTTGGTAATTAGACAATAAAGGACTGAAGTATAATTACAAATATATAGTCATGAAAATTACAACCATAAAATATATACTCTTTGCAACTGTGGTACTTTTCACAGCCTGTCAAAGCATTTTGGACAAAGACCCGATAGCCACTTTAGACGCTGGTTCATTTTTCCAAACAGAAGCGGATGCCATTCAAGCCATCAATGCCGCTTACAAACCATTGACTTTCAGCAATGAAAACAATAATTTTTATTGGGCATTTGGCTCATTAGCGAGTGATGAGGCAATAGTCGGAGGCGATGGTTCAAGACCCGGTTTGATAGAATTGGACGCCCTCACGCATACGCCGCGCACGGAGGAAATCAACAGTTTTTGGAAAGGGCAATATTCAGGTATTACCCAAGCCAATTTGGTTTTGGATAAGATTGAGAAGATTCCGAATAGTGCCGTTAAAAACCGTGTTATCGGAGAGGCTTTGTTCTTGCGATCGTACTATTATTTTTTATTGGTTCAAGTCTTTGGCGATGTGCCTTTGTTCATAGCTATTGTTTCACCCGATAAATTAAAAGCACCACGCACACCCAAAGCGGATATTTATAAACAAATCATCATCGATTGCGACCGTGCGGCGGAACTGCTACCCCCTCAGTATTCAGCCTCAGATTTAGGCAGACCGACTAAGGGTGCGGCTTTGGCTTTAGCTGCTAAAACATACCTCTATCAAAAGAATTGGGAGAAAACAATAGAGTATGTAGGAAAGGTAAAAGCCTTGAATATCTATGGTTTAATGCCCAATTATGAAGACAATTTCAAGAAAAAGACTCAAAACAATAAAGAATCGGTTTGGGAAATACAACATACCAACCTTGAACTCGGTGTCGGCAACTCTCTCAATCAATGGTGGACTTCTAAGAAAATAGTCGGCGGCTATGGCTTTGCAGAAGTAACGGACACCTTCGTCAAAGCGTTTGAAAATGATGACCCGCGCCGCCGATTTACAGTTGCCAGTAACAATGAAGACTACTTCGGTGCCGTCTATAAAAACTCTTTTTCATCTACTCGATACAGCCCTCGAAAATACTTGCAAGCCGATAGCACCGTCACTCAAAAAGCCGACGGCGATATCAATTATACGGCGATTCGCTACGCAGAGGTGTTGCTTTGGGAAGCCGAAGCTTTAGCGGAATTGGGTCGAAATACTGAGGGGGTCGTGCCGCTTGAAATGGTTCGCGCTCGGGCTCGTGCCCAAGCCGTTAACCCTGCCACTGCCTTGCCACGCATTATTACAACCGATAAAAACACCTTGATTGAAGCCGTTCGCCATGAGCGGCAAGTGGAATTGGGCTTTGAAATGCACCGCTTTTTTGATTTGGTGCGATGGGGTATTGCTGCGCAAAAAATACCTGAGTTTAAGGTGGGGAAAAATGAGGCGTATCCGATACCACAACCTGAGCGGGATTTAAATCCGAGTTTGGTGCAGAATGTGGGGTATTAGAAGGTTTGCCCCCCAACCCCCAAGGGGGAGCCATTTGGGAGTAGTTAGAAAATCATTCTTTTATACGACTAATGACTTCAATAAGTGTGAAAATATTAATCGTCCATTTTATTCCAAATGGCTCCCCCTTGGGGGTTGGAGGCAAACATCAATGGAAGCACTATTTTAAATACTTCCTCAAGTATTGATAATGAGGCTCAATTTTTAATCAAAAACAAACATTAAATGAAATTCACCGCGCGTTCATTCCTCCTCTTTCTCCTTTGCATAAATGGCTCAGTCCTGAACCATGTGCAAGGGCAATCAGGGCAAATAGCCATACCGCGCATTGAAAAAATGCCCAATGTACCGTCCCCTTATAATCTGCGGAATTGGAAACAAGTAGCGCGGTTGTATGACTCGTTTGTGTATGATGTGACGAAGACGGGGCAATATTTACCGCTGGTATCCATCGGTGCTTCGGGGGTCAATTATCCTCAAAATAAGACGATTAAAATGCACACTTATGTCGGCACCAATAGTCCTAATGGCAGTGAGGCGATTAATGTATTGCCTTCGTTGGTCGGTGCATCATTGGTGGGTATTGATAAAAGCAATCAGTTTGGTCAAAATTGGTTATTGATGAGTCAAGACTTTTTTAATAAAGCCAATGGAGAGAATTTGTATCTCAATAATGCAGGGTCAAGCAGTGGGGGCGATTGGTGGTATGATGTTATGCCCAATGTTTTCTTTTATCAACTGTATGACCTTTATCCGAATATAGGCAGCGAAGCCAATATGCAGTTTACAACCATTGCTAGCCGTTTTTTGGAGTCCGTTCGAGTGATGGGCGGGCGAGATACGGGGTGGACAGTGCCCAATATGGACTATCGCGCTTGGAAATTTAAGACCATGCAGCCATTGGCAACGGGCGTCAAAGAACCCGAAGCCTCGGGTGCTTACGCGTGGCTTTTGTACAATGCTTATAAAAAAACAGGCAATAAAGAATACTTAAAAGGGGCTGAATGGGCGATTGAGTTTTTAGATAATTACCCATCCAACCCGTCTTATGAATTGCAATTGCCTTATGGAACGTATGCGGCGGCTAAAATGAATGCAGAATTAGGTACGACTTACGACATTGCTAAAATGGTTAATTGGTCTTTCGATAAAGGAGCTTTGCGGGGTTGGGGAACGATAGTCGGGACTTGGGGCAGCTTCGATGTGTCGGGTTTGGTCGGTGAAGCCAATGATGCGGGCAATGATTATGCATTTCAATTAAATGGTGTTCAACAAGCGGCGGCTTTGGTGCCGATGGTGCGCTACGACAAGCGTTTTGCAAGGGCAATCGGCAAATGGATTTTGAATTTAGCGAATGCGACGCGTTTATTTTATCCGCGCTTTTTACCCAATACTCAGCAAGATGCCTCAGCTTGGTCAAATGCAAATGATCCTAATCAAATTATGGGTTATGAGGCTCTGCGAGAGAGGTGGCAAGGCTTGTCACCTTTTTCAACGGGTGACGCGCTGGGCGGTGGTTGGGCTGGAACAAATTTAGCCTTGTATGGCACTTCTTCAATTGGCTATTTGGGCAGTATGATTGAAGAAACCAACGTTGATAAAATATTGAAACTCGACCTTTTAAAGACCGATTTCTTTCATAATGCTGCCTATCCGACGTATTTATTGTATAATCCTTTGGCAACCACTCAATCTGTTTTATTTAATACAGGCACTGCTATTGCCTCAGATATTTATGATGCTTTAACAGAAACTTTTATAGCGCGCAATGTATCAGGTACAACGACTTTAAATCTCCCTGCCAACCAAGCTATTTTAATTACCATAACACCTGTAAATGGTACAGTGACTTATAATCGCCATCGGATGTTGGTCAATAATGTCGTGGTTGATTATAAACAAACCGTGAATCCTTACACGCGGCCTGTCCGCATCAAAGCATTAGCAGCGACTCAAAAGACCATTCAAGTGGGTGATTCAACCCTCGTGTATGCAACGGCGGTTGACCCTGACGGCGGTGTGATGACTTATAAATGGACTGCTAATAAAGGTTCGATTAATGGAACAGGCAAAACAGTGTCTTGGAAAGCCCCAAATACTGAGGGGGTATCAACTATTCAAGTCATAGCAACTGACATAGAAGGTAATAGCGATACGGCTTCAATAGATTTAACAGTTGTATTAAAAATTAATCAAGCACCCCGTATTGCGGATATTCAAAAAAGCATCGCTTATGTGCCGACCAATGGAACGGTGCAATTAACCGCCCTCGCTACGGACGCTAATAATGACCCTTTAACATATTTATGGACTGCCAACGGCGGTACTTTCAATAATACAACAAGTCGTACAACCACTTGGACAGCCCCCAATACTGAGGGGGTTTATCAAATCAACGTGAGTGCTACTGACAATGGCAATCTTTCAGCACAAGCAACGACCACCATTCTCGTCAAAAATTTCAATGCTACCCCGGGTAAACTCATTGCCCATTATCCCTTTTCAGGCAATACGGATGATGTGAGTGGTAATCAATTGCATGGTCAGGGCTTTGGGACTGTCTTTGTCGCGGATAGAAATGGGGTAGCTGAAAGAGCGATTTATTTTAATGGGGGTACTCAAAATGTCAGGGTGACGAATAGCCCTCTTTTGAATGTACAGAATGCCATTAC
>JAYTON010000006.1:0-4069 GCA_043747725.1 Saprospiraceae bacterium | reverse complement strand
AGCCCACACGTATTGAGGCATGCTTTTGCTACACATCTTTCTGAAAATGGAGCGGATTTGAATGCCATCAAAGAGTTATTGGGTCATGCGAGTTTAGCCGCTACTCAAATATATACGCATAACTCCGTTGAAAAATTAAAAAAAGTGTATCAACAGTCCCATCCTAAAAGTGGAAAAGGAGATTAAAGCAGTTATTTATTATTGTATGCGAATTACGGGTTCAAATGCCGTCAACTTAAGGTCGTTAGACCTTAAATATCGGTAAAAAATTAAGAGAAACACCCCGTAAATCCCGTAGGGATAGCATATTTCAACGCCGCTATATCGTGGCTACGCCACTTTGGAGCATTTTATGTCGGTTTTCTACCGATATGTCATGCCTATCGGCATTTGAACCCGTAATTCGCATATTGTATTGATATTTCTTGTTAAATCTAAACATCAAACACTTAAAATTACACTCCTTTGATTTATATAAATAAATATTTAATTTTATGCTTTGAAATTTTAATGAAAACAAGAATTAAAATCAACCCAAAATTGCCAAAATTATGTCAAATTAGGGTGTCTATAGATTGTGGTATATTGTATGCATAAGTCGTAATTCATTTTAAGATATAGCAAGAAAGAGAAAATGACAATTAATTGACTGTTAAAGCTAAGTTAATGAATACTACAAGCTATTATGATTTAGTTACCAAACAGAAGATAAGTTGGAGATTGAAAGTGAGTAGTTTGAATTGTATAATTATAGAAAATTTCTATAATTAATTCATCTCCCTGTTAACAAATTTTATACTGCCATTGCCTTATACCATAAAAATAGTATTTTGAATACCGTGATAAAATCAAATATTTTGAATTAAAAATAAAAGTTTTTAAAAATATTCTTTGTTATTCAAAATTAATTCATCAATTTGCAGTGCTGAAAAAAACGAAAAGAAATTTTCGTCAGTTGCACTTACAAACAAACTTTAACAATTTTTTCTTTAACCATTTAAACTGGTAGCCACATGAGAGTACAAACGGAAGCTATTCATTTTTCTGCAGACGTTAAATTGTTATCTGCAATCGAAGCTAAATTAGCTAAATTAGAAAATTTCTTCGACCGAATCATTGAAGCGAGAGTTATCTTAAAATTGGAAAACTCAGGTCAGATTCGAGACAAAATTGCAGAGATTAAGCTCCATTTACCGAACGGTATTATTTTTATTAAAGAAACGAGTAAGTCCTTTGAAGCCGCTATTGATAAGGCTCTCGTGGCACTTAAAAGACAATTGGTCAAACACAAGGAAAAAGTCACTAGTCGTCGTATTGCTGAAAAGAAGGAAAATTAAAGACACAATTTTTAAAAAATCAACAACGCTCTGCCGATTCATTTCAGCAGAGCGTTTTTTTTTATAAGTGTCATAACAACTTACTCATTATAACTTTGAGAGGGTTTGAAACCCTCGCAAAGTTATTTTTAAAATATTATAAAGTTATAATCGGCTGTTATTTCTGAATTGTGATTCTGCGAGTCAATATTTTATCAGACGTCTTCATTTCAATTAAATAAAAACCGTTGTTGAAGCCTTTTATATCAAATCGAAGGGCATTACTGAGGGGGTGCTGTTCCTCAATCACTCGCCGCCCGTATATATCTATTAAGGCTACTGATTCAATATTGTCATTTTTATTCCATTCAATGTTGATGAAATCCTGAGTAGGATTAGGAAATACAGTTAGTTTATCCTCATTTAATATCGGCTTGTGAGCGCGTAAACTCAAAATATTCTCATTTTCAGACTCTTGAAATTCAGGATATAGTTCAATATTACCTTTCCAAAGAAACATTCTTGAAGCATTACCTCCCCCGATGACCCATCCTTTTTTAGTACTCGCAAAAGCGATGTCCCGACCCTCTTGTTCAGGCTCGTAATTGATGAATTCCCAACCATACCATGATTTGCCAAAATTGCTTGTAAAAGCCGAGTAAAGGGTGTCATTTCTTAAAAATGTAGCGGCAAAGGTTTGTTTAGTGCCAGTAACATGGCAGATAGATTGCTTGAAATAATCAGAGACAGTGGGGTCTTCCTTCACGGGCGTCCAAGTCATGCCGCCGTCAGATGTTTTATAAATCGGTTTAGTCAGGCTAAAATCGAAGGGAATAAGCACCCCCTCAGTATCATTGCAAAATTTGAAGCTTGCGGGAAAAAATGTATTGTCAGGCGTCGATTTGCTGGCTTGCCACGAAGCACCTTTATCTTGAGTATGAAGAATACGCCATGTTCTATTTAAGAAATTAAACACATAAATCCAATAATTATCGTTTTTAAAATCTACTAAAGTCCTTGAGAATTCACCGCTTTGACGAGTAGGTAAATTGTTGGAATTTACTTCATTCCAAGATACGCCACCATTTTGAGTGGTATAAGCTGCAAATTTAGCATTAGTGTTGTCATCTGAAAAAACCAAACCTTGATGATAATCGAAAAAGTGGGTAACAGCCACAAATACTGAGGGGGATGCCGAAGGTGGTGTTATATCAAGCCAACTAACTCCCCCATCATTCGTCCGCAACACAATAGATGGCGTAGCGTCGAAACTTCTACCACTATAGCCGATGGAAGCCACTTGGCGGTTGAAGACACTCATATTAGTAGCATCATAGCTCCCCTCAGGTGCACCAATCAAGCCTCTTCTGTAAGTAACGCCGCCATTGTGAGTTTTAAAAAAACCTTTTTGGAAATCCCGTGACTCCCCTGTATTGAACCACACATCCATATCATTGACAGGATGAATGGCATAAATTAGATCACTATTAAAGTACGGAATTTTTTGCTCTATCCATTGCGCGGGCAAAGGATTCATAAAGAAAAGGCAAATCCACAGACCGCATAGAATTGATTTTGTTTGCATTGTAAAAATAATTAGAAAATAGTTGCAAGATTCTGTTTGTATAATAAGTTGAATTAGTCTGAAAAAGAATAAATTAAATCGGTGAGAATGAAATGATATGTGGGTTGGATTACCAACTGTTTCAAAGGTACGATGCAAAATTATTAATTTAAAACAAACAATACTATTTTTAATAATGTTGTTAATGAAAATATAATTCAATGAATTTATGCCAAACAGGATTTGTGTTATAATGGAGCAAAGCTTTATGAATGTGGAAAACTTTTAAAGGATTATTTTTAAATGCTCTTGTAGAATTGGAAAACCCAAGTATCTTTGCACCGCTTTTGGACAGAGAGTCAATAAATTTTCAAATTATTTTACAAAAGTTTGTTCAGTTATTAAAAAACGTTATCTTTGCATCGCTTTTTGAAAAAGACAGTTTTGAATAGAAAAATTTTCAATAAAAAACTGCAACTAAATTAAGAAGCAAGGCGTAATAAGTATAAGTTCTTTAACATGTTTTCGCTCTTGTCTAATAAATCTAATTAAGCCAGTGTAGCTCAGTTGGTAGAGCAGCTGATTTGTAATCAGCTGGTCGGGGGTTCGAGTCCCTCCACTGGCTCTTTTTTAGGGAGTATACCAGAGTGGCCAAATGGGGCAGACTGTAAATCTGCTGGTAATACCTTCGGTGGTTCGAATCCATCTGCTCCCACTTTATTAGGCTCAAAGACAGTGCAACAAGCGGGAGTAGCTCAGTTGGTAGAGCGACAGCCTTCCAAGCTGTAGGTCGCGGGTTCGACCCTCGTCTCCCGCTCAACTTCACTTTAACGATTTACGATTTTTGATTTACGACAATGCAACTTCTCTCACTCGTAAATCGTAAATCATTCTCACAAGAATATTTATAAAAAAATCGTCAATTGTTTAAGCCGTTGTAGCTCAGGGGTAGAGCACTTCCTTGGTAAGGAAGAGGTCGCGGGTTCAATTCCCTTCAACGGCTCAAAATGCTCTAATCGCTTGACAATCGACGGAAGACATATTTAACTTGAAAGTAATTAATAAGAAAATTTCATAAAATTTTAAAAAATAATTCAATGGCAAAGGAAACCTATAATAGGGCGAAACCGCATCTCAATATTGGCACAATTGGTCACGTTGACCACGGTAAAACAACTTTGACTGCGGC
>JAYTON010000005.1:0-14288 GCA_043747725.1 Saprospiraceae bacterium | reverse complement strand
TTGAAGCTATGTTTTAGATATTGTGATCCAGCTAATGTAAAATTTAAAAAAGTTAATATAAAATGGAACTCGTTACTAATAGAATAAGACTCAGACTTTTGACCGTAAATGATGCCCCAGCTTTGGTGCGTGCAGCATCAGATGGCACATTGTGGCAGCTTAACTATACAGTTATTCCAGATGAGCAAACCGTGCATAACTATATTGAGATAGCATTAAAAGGGTATTCCGAAGGAACTATTATCCCTTTTGTCATCGAACTATTAGAGAATAAGCAAATTATTGGGTCAACGAGGTTTTGGAAAATTGACTATAAAAATCGTAAACTTGAAATAGGCAGTACATGGATTAGTGCCACCTACCAAAAAACTTTTGTCAATACAGAAATTAAATATCTCATGCTAACTTATGCCTTTGAAACGCTTAACTGTATGAGAGTTCAATTTACGACAGACGAAATAAATCACAATTCTCGTATAGCAATTTTAAGACTCGGGGCAAAAGAAGAAGGCATCATTCGATATGAACGCATTATGCCTGATGGCAGAAAGAGAAATTCAGTTAGATTTAGTATTATTGAAGATGAGTGGTTTTCTGTAAAAGAAGAATTACTCAATAAAATACAATTCAAATAGTATTTTTCTCTTTTTTAATCCAAAAGTCATAAAAAAGAGAAAAATACTGAGGGGGTATAAAACCATAAACGCTTGATTATCAAAGATGCCTTTTTATTTGAAGGAAAAATAATGTAAGGATTTAAGATAAGGGGTTGTTTTTGATAAATAAAGCAGCGATAAAGCTATTTTAATCGTTTTGGCATTTTAAGGAAAAGTTAAAAAAAAAGTTAAGAAAAAACAAAATTTGAAGGCTATAATTGAATATTGAGAGTGGAATTATCAAATGAGCATTCCGTATTATGTGAATTAATTATTCAATTTTTCCTCTACTTTACCGTAATTTATTCTGTAATCCCTCTAAAAACGAAAGAAAATACCAAAGAAAAGTAAATTATTAACTTAGATATGGGATAATTCAAAACTTTTCTAACTTTGATACTTATTTTAAATTTTGTAGAATATTTTTATTAATTAACATATTTTCTTAATCTGAAATCAAATTAGTATGAAAAAACTTTCACTAGTTTTGACGCTGGTTCTCTTTGCGTGCGGCTTCGCTATGGCTCAGAAAACCATTACGGGTTCTGTCAGTGACCAAAAAGGTGAATCGATGATCGGTGCAAGTATCTTAGTAAAAGGTACAACTACTGGCACGGTGACCGATATTGACGGTAAATACTCGTTGAACGTACCCGCTGGAGCGACTACCATTGTCGTCAGTTTCGCAGGCTATCAAACACAAGAAGTGACTTTAGGGGCCTCTTCAGTTGTTAATGTTACTTTAGGGGAAGCAACTCTCCAAGAACTTGTTGTAACAGGTACAGGTATCGCTACGGACAGAAGGCGCGTGCCGATTGACGTACAGACCATTGGTGCTAAAGCCCTACCCAATGCACCCACTTCATCCATTGACCAAGCACTTGTCGGTAAAATTGCGGGTGCTCAAATCAGCAGCGTCAACGGTACGCCGGGCGCAAAAGCAAGCATTTTACTGAGGGGTATCAACACAATCAATCGCGGTACATCGCCGATGGTGTTGATTGATGGTGTAGAAATGGGTTCTACGGATATTAACTCAATCGACCTTAACTCAATAGAAAGGGTAGAAGTAGTACAAGGTGCTGCTGCTGCCAGTATTTATGGTGCACAAGGTGCGAATGGTGTTATTCAGTTATTTACAAAAAAAGGTAAAAATGGTCAATTGAACGTTGACTTTTCAACCAGCTACGTGAATAACACATACCTTAACATTGGCGGTCTTAGAAAAGCTGACCTTCATGGTTTCAACACCGATGCAAGCAATAATGTTATTGGTTCATCAGGTAAGCCACTAACTATTGATCCAGAATTGGGTACATATTCTGAAAACTTGATTTGGAATAGTACTAACCCAACAGTGCAGATTAATAAGCCTTATAATCAAAATTTGAAGTATGTTGATCATTTCAAAATGTTTTTGAAACCATCGAATACGACAAATAATTCTTTATTTATCTCTGGTGGCAAAGATAAGTTTGATTTTGCAGTAGGTGCTTCGCACAATACTCAAGAAAGCAATTTTGTTGGAAACGGTGATTTCAAACGGACTAACTTAACGGCTAATATTGGCGTAGAGTTGGCAAAAGGCTTGACTTTCCGTACAACCACCCAATTGGCTTATACTCATAGTACAATCAATGATGGTGGTGCTAATAGTACAATTTATGCTTTGTTTAATACCCGTCCCTTCGTTGATTATTCTGTGAAGTTACCAGATGGTAATTACCCGGCGTTCTTGGGCAATGCTCAAGGTGTCAACGGTACAAATCCATTTTTCATCAATCAATATTCAAACTCAAATGAAAAGACGATTGACTTGATTCAAGGGATGAATTTGAATTATCAACCGTTCAAAATTTTGGAATTCAATGCTAAATATGGTTTGAACTATCAAAATCAAGATAATCAATATATTTATCAAAACCAATCTCAAAATGTTAATGTACAGGAAACTGATTATTATTGGGCTAATTTGAATCCTGCATCTACGGGTGAGATTAATAACAATCTTTATCGGACGACGTTCCAAAATCTTTTAACATCAGCCACATTGCGTTTGGATTTCAAAGATGATTTACATGTGAATCTTCCTATCAAATCCAGCACTCAAGTCGCTTATGATTATAGAAATAAGCAATACAGAAGATACAGAACTGCAGGTATTGGTGTCCCTACTTATACACCATTTACCATTGCACAAGCTTCAACTCAACAAATTAGAGATGACTACAATGAGCCATTTGTAACATTTGGTTATTTGGTGAATCAGCATTTTGATTTTGGAGAAGTATTTGGTGTTTCAGGTGGTTTCCGAAGTGACTATTCATCTGCTTTTGGTGGTGGTTCTAAGCCTTTCACATTCCCACGGGGTGATGCTTACTTGCGCCTTTCAAGTTTCAATTTTTGGAAAGATGGCAAATTGGGTTCAATCTTACCAGAAGTAAAGTTAAGAGCTGCTTATGGTGAGGCTGGTATCCAACCAAAGCCATTTGATCGTTATGTAACTTTAAATACTAAAACTGTTGGAGGCAACAATGCTTTCTATTTCCCTGCTAACCAATCAAATCCTGATTTAAGTGTTGAAGTTTCTAAGGAACTTGAAGTAGGAGCTGATTTCTCAATTGCAGCGTCTAAAGGCGATTGGTTCAGCAGCATTATCTTCTCGCCTACATATTGGAAAAGAGAAACTAAAAATGCTATTTGGGATGTTGACGCAGCACCATCATCAGGTGTTGGAACACTTAAAGACAACTCATTCTCTTTGGGTTCAAATGGTTTCCAATTCTCTTTGAATACTCAAATTGCTAACACACGTGATTTCACTTGGGGTTTTATTGCTAACTTCGGTCATCAGACTTCTGAGATTACCGCTATCAAAGGTGCTCCTGTTGTAATTACTTCAGCAGCGGGTAGTACAGGATATGTATTGGAAGCAGGTAAAAAAATAGGTCAAATCTCTGGCTATCTTGGTTTACATTCATTAGATGATAAAAGCGAAAAAGGTGAATTCCTTTTGCCACAAGATCAGAGAGATAAATATGAAGTAGCCAGCAATGGTTGGGTGGTGAATAAAACAACAAAAGCACCTTATTTCACACCCGGTCAATATAGTTTTGGTGATCCTAATCCAAAGTTCAATATGTCTTTCATCAACAGCATTTCTTACAAGAAAATAGTAACTTTGAATTTCCAATTTGATTGGATTAATGGAAGCCATCTTTACAATCAAACAAAAGAATGGATGTATCGTGATGGTATTCACAGCGATTATACTAAACCTATTACAATTAATGGCGAAACAGGCGCATGGTCTGCATTTTATAGAGGTGTTTATGCAGAGCGTTCAAGAAACGGTACGAAGAGCTATTTCTACGAAGATGCTTCTTTCGTGCGTTTGCGCAACCTTGAATTGGCATTCGATTTAGGAAAAATCATCAACATGGATGTTTTCAAACGCGTTCAATTATCTGTAGGCGGTCGTAACTTGTGGACAAAAACTAAGTACACAGGTTTGGATCCTGAAATTAACAGCTCTAATGTTTATAACGGCAACTCTGCGTGGGATAGAGGTACAGACCACAACACGATGCCTAACTTACGTTCTTACCAAGTCGGTCTAAGTGTTGGATTTTAACTTTGATTTGACATACTTTAACATACTTTAGTATGGTTTAAAAGTATTAATTTTAAAAGTTGAGTTAATCATTTTCTAAAAAAAATAATAATGAAAAGAAATAAAATAGTCGTGTTATTTATGCTTTTTTTGGGTTTGTTCACAGCTTGTAAAAAAACCGAGTTGGACATTAAAAACCCAAATCAGCCAACACCTTCCAGTGCTTCTACTGAGTCGGGTATTATTTCCTTATCGCAAGGATCGGTTTATATCAATGGTTTTCGCGGTTTGGATTCTAAATTTAACGATGGCGTTTTTGGCTATTTTTGGTCAGGAGCCATTGGATTTCATGAGTTGATGGGTGACGATATAGGGGTTGAAGCAGCTAATGCCTTTTTGAATCAAATTGCTTGCCCAGATGCGGTTATTTTGGATAATGGCACGACTGTCTTAAATCCAAATTCACCTAAGGCTCAATACGATTTATTAAGAGCTGTAAACGACAATGCTAACGGCGGTCAAAATCCTACTTTTCAAGAATGGGCTTATATGTATGGTCTTAACAATGGTTGTAACAATATCTTAGACCTTGTTGATAAAATAACTTTCACTGGCAATGCTGATGTTAAGAAAAATACATTAAAAGCATGGGCATACTGGTGGAAAGGGTTCGCTTATTCTCATATCGGTTCTATTTATTACGCTGGTGTTATTAATAATGATAAAAACGTTACCAACTCTACGTTTGTAGCTAAAGAAAGCATTATTGCCGAAGCCAATGCTAATTTTGATAAAGCAGCAGCTTTATTAGGTGCTTTAACTGCTGGTGGTGATTATGATGCTGTTGTGAAAAAATTGATTCCAGATTTCTGCCAAACAGGTAAAGGGGGTGTTTTATCTCCTGCTATGTGGATTAGAAATATCAATACAATGAAAGCGCGGAATATTTTGGTCAATACGCCTGTCGCTTCAATGACAGCAGCTCAATGGACAAGTATCGCTACTTTGACAGCTAATGGTGTAAAGGAAACAGACTTAACATTCACAGGCCGCTCAAATGAAGCGGGTGATATTTGGAGTCCAACAAGTGGTACAGTAGCAGCTAAAACTGCCAGTGCTACTCCAGGTGCTGCTACTTACAAATTGAGCGAACGCCTTGTTCAGGAATTTAAAGCAGGTGACAAACGTTTGGATAATAACTTCGTGAAAGGTACTCAATGGATTGGCAACAGTGATCGTGGTAATATTTTCAACACGCGTTATTTACTTAAAGACGGTGGTACCGGCATTGCAGGCACAATCGTTTACAGCAATAAAACGCCAGGTGCTTCTGAAATTTACCTTGTTGGTACTTACGAAGAAAACGCCTTGATGCAAGCAGAAGCGAAACTTTACTCTAATGATATTCCGGGTGCTTTGCTTTTGATTGATGCTGTTAGAAAGTATCAAGGTGCAGGTTTGCCGGCACTTTCAGTAACAAGTCTAACTGATGCAAAGGAAGAACTTCGTAGAGAACGCAGATGAGCTTTGGCTTTCCGTGGTACGTGCTTCTATGATGCTCGCCGTTGGGGAGTCAGTGAAAAAGGCGGCTCAAGAACAGGTGCAGTAGTAGTTGACGGTACAGGTAAACTCAATACCAACGCTACTATCAAATACAATTTCTTAGATTATTGGGATGTTCCAGCCAATGAGACGGCTTACAATCCAGCTGATGGTAAGAGTGCACCAATCAATAATCCTAAAAAATAAGTAGGATTATCAACAAATAGAAAAACGGCTTACAAAGTAACATTTGTAAGCCGTTCCTTTTTGTTTTAAAATCATACCCCTCAGTATTTCCACTATTCACGATTACCTTTTCACTAAATCATTACTCCTTCATCGGATTCATATCCGAATACATAATCAAAAACCAGTCATCGCCGCGCTTATAATAACGGCGAAACATAGCATAAGGTGTCCCATTTTGACGAACAGTTTCGTTCACCATACCCGATATCGGTTGTTCGAAAGTGCGTGTAAAATCTGAACTCGTGAAGGCAGCCATTTTATGAATACGCCAAGTCTCAGCATACCATCTAAACGTACCTTCAGCTATAGTAGCACTATCTACTTGTGAAGGATAGCCCTCCAGTGGGAAGATGATATGTGCCATTTGATAAGCACTATCTTGATGAAATTTTTCATAAAAGGCTACAAAGTCGGCGGGTAACTCTCTGGATACTCCCTTGCTGGGGTCGTTTTTCAAGTCCCCCTTTGGGGGATTTAGGGGGCTATTGCAATCCGTAAATAGGAGAGCCATAAAAATAAAAACACTAACGACTAATAGTGCTGGGTACTTGACCGGATTCATCTTTTTCAATTGCATAAACTAAAATGTACTGTTCTATTTTTTTATAAAATATATCGAAATCCCTCTTTAAATTCTCTTTCAATATCGTTCCGTGCGAAAAACCTTCATCGCCGACATAATTAAATGGCTCAACGAGTATATTTTTTTTAAAATGTAACTCCTTCTGGCCATAAGCTTTGTATAATGCTTCTTTCGCTCCCCAATAAACGTGCAAATGCTCTGAACGTTTCTCATGGCTCAGATTTTTTAATTTCGATTCATTCATTACTCGCCAAGCCATGCCTTCCAATTTAGTCGTCAAAAGTTGAATATCAATACCTACAATATGCGGCGCAATGATTGCAGCGGTAAACTCACCCGAATGTGAAACTGAAATATGATATTCACTACCCATCAAAAAAGGTTTACCAAATACATCCTTCACCATACTATATGCCCAGCCTGTCATCACCTGCACCAAATAACGCGCAGCCAACCACTCTACGCGGCGTTTGCCCCGCAATGGTTTCAATTCAGCTCTATCGGCATCCGAAAGCGGCAGTTTTTTTAGAAAAAAATCTTCCCCCTCAGTAATATGCCATAAGCCAAGCCGAGCGTGTTCTATTTCGATATGATAATCTATTAAGGGCATTTGTTTGCGAGTTGCGTTTTGTCTTAAAAATATTATCAACTAAAGGTAAAATTTTTACCGTGTCATTTCTGTTTAAACGTATATTTAACTACTAAAAATTGTGTATACCTGAGTTTAAATTCCTATAATCCGTTAATTTCACCTAATTTAACACAACTAAAAGGACGAAATGCGTTTTATACGATATGTTTTTTATTTTAAAAAAAATCCTCCACCCATTGCTTCAATACCTCAATGGTCAACAACTTTTCAAGGGTTTTAAACCCTTGAAAAGTTTGATTTTCATAAGCATTTTCATTTCAATTCAAAGTTTAGAAGCACAAGAACCTCTCAGTAACAAAAGCATTTTTAACCTCACTAATCAACGCATTCTCAACCTCCAAATCACGTCCGATACGCTTGTTCAAGACTCATTAACAATCATTCCAAATTCAATACAAATATTTGATTATCAAACCAATACATATCTTGATTCTACTTATTTTTCTCTCAATAAAAACCTTATTTTACTCAAAAATAAACCTTTAATTTTATCCACAAAACTCGATTCAATACGCCTGACTTACCGTGTTTTTCCTTATAATTTAAATAAAAAATATTACAGAATTGATTCTTCTCAAATCAATCCTTTAGCACCTGAGATTCTTGTCGAATTTGAGTACAATACTGAGGGGGTCACCAATGCACCCATTTTTGAAAAAGGTTTGGAGTACAATGGCAATTACACGCAAGGACTCTCCGTCGGCAATGCTCAAAACCTCGTAGTCAATCAAAATTTTAACCTCAATTTGGCAGGTAAACTGGGCGATTTGGACATTTTAGCCTCCATGACCGACAATAATTTACCCATTCAAGCCGAAGGCAATACCCAGTCTTTACGGGAAATAGATAAAATTTTTATTCAATTAAAAAAAGGCAATAACACATTGGTAGCAGGTGATTATGAACTCAATCGTCCGCTCAACACCTATTTTTTAAACTATTCTAAAAAATTACAAGGCTTATCTTTCACCAATAAAACACCCCTTTTACTTAAAAAAAACCTGACTACTCCTCAATCCGGTAATCTTTTTACAAAAGCCAATATAGGTATTGCAAGAGGAAAATTTGCCCGCAATATTTTACCAGTTCAAGAAGGCAATCAAGGACCTTATAAACTGTTTGGTACTGAGGGGGCATCATTTTTCATTATATTATCAGGTACTGAAAAAGTGTTTTTTGATGGTAAACTCCTTGTGCGCGGTGATGAAAACGACTACATCATGGACTACAACAGAGGCGATATTGTGTTCACGCCCAAACGATTTATTACAAAAGATTCGCGCGTCATCGTCGAGTTTGAATATGCTGACCAAAGCTATTTGCGTTCTACGGCTTCACTGTCTAATGAATTGATTTACAAAAAGTTACGCTTGAATTTTAATTTTTATACGGAACAGGATTCTAAAAATTCGACGGGTACTCAAGCCCTTGATTCGTTGGATAAAGCAGTGCTGCGGCGTTCGGGCAATGACTTCGATAACAATGCCCCCCTCAGTATTAGAGCCGCTGACGATGGTTTTAGAAGCGACAGAATTCAGTATAAATTGGTGGATACGGTGGTCAATAAAATTTTATATGAAAAAGTGCTCGTCTATTCCGCCAATCCCGATTCCGCCAAATTCACGGCGACTTTTACGCCCGTAGGTGAGGGCAAAGGCAATTATATACAAGTGCCGACGGCAGCGAATGGACGCGTCTATCAATGGGTCGCGCCCGATAGCGGCAAAATACTGAGGGGTAGCTTTGAACCGATTAGAAAATTAGTGCCGCCGAATAGACAACAAGTTATGACCTTAGGGCTTGATTATCAACTATTTAAATATACTCATTTTTT
Source organism: Saprospiraceae bacterium (assembly GCA_043747725.1). Taxonomy (GTDB): domain Bacteria; phylum Bacteroidota; class Bacteroidia; order Chitinophagales; family Saprospiraceae; genus JAAFJT01. The sequence continues at coordinate 5,159 of JAYTON010000005.1, read as the reverse complement.
TACAGAAGTAGCCTTGAGCAACAATGATCGCAACCGTTTCTCTACTATTGGCGATTCTGCCAATGTTGGTTTAGCCGTTTTTACAGGTTTCTCTAATCGCGTTGAATTTGGACAAAAGCAGTCATGGGCTTTTGAAACAACGGTTAAAACAGAACTCACTCAAAAGAATTTTAAAGCCCTCAATCCTTATCGCTCTGCTGAATTTACCCGCGATTGGAACATCGGAACTGTGGCAAGCGGCACGAATAATACCATCGGTAATTTGAATCAAAACCAAACGGCAGCGAGTGAAGTTTTTTTGAATGGCAATATTTTATTAAGCAAAAGAGATTGGTTTTCAATGAGTTATGATTATGGAAAATACAATCGACAATTTTTATACAATGGTGAGCGTCATGTAGGACGCATTAATTTTAATAGAAATAATTGGTCAATTACAGCAGACGCCAACATACTCAATACCGAAAGCCAACCTTTAATACTAGGTGGCGTGAAGGAAAAAACCAATTTTACGCGCCCTAAATTGGATTTAAATAAAACCTTTCGGAATAATATAAAACTCGGTGCTTACGCTGAAAGAGAAAAAAATCAACGATTTGATGCTTCGAAAGATACCTTGACAAGAGCCAGTTTTTATTATGATTTATGGAGAATTTATGCAGAAATTCCATTAAAATCTAAGGTTAAAAAAGATTCGACTGATACGCCTTCTGAAACGCAAAACGCAGGTGGATTCGGCATTAATTATTCACAACGTTTTGATTATCAACCTATTACAAATCGTTTTTTTCAAATTTCAAAAGTGAATGAACTGAATGTGAATGGCATTTTGAATAGAAACGAACACTCGCAACTCACATGGAATATCAGTTATCGCGACCTCAAAGTCAACGACACAGCCAAGACAACTTTAACACCCCAACAGACATATTTGGGGCGTTTGGAATACAATTTTAATGCTTTTAAAAATGCCATTTATGCCAACACGCTTTACGAAATAGGCTCTGGGCAGGAGCAAAAGCTGGAATATCAATACGTGAAAGTGAATAAAGGCGAAGGGCAATATATTTGGAAAAATAGAAATGCAGATACGATTCCCCAACTAGATGAATTTGAAATTGCGCCGTTTGCTGATCAAGCGGATTATGTACGCGTGACGCTGCTAACCAACCAATTTATTCGCACCAATAATGTGTCGTTTTCGCAAAGCCTGAGACTTGACCCCCGTGCTTTGTGGTTTGAGAAAAAAGGTTTCCTGAAATTTATGAACCTTCTTTCAACCAATTCATCTTTGCAAATTAATCGGAGAGTAAAAAATAGGCCGAATACTGAGGGGGGGGAACGAGTGTCTCAATGGAATCCTCTCGATTTAAAAATTTCAGATACCACCCTCGTAGCACTGAATATTGCTATGCGTAACTCCTTGTTTTTCAATCGTTCCAGTCCAGTTTGGGATTTTGAAGTTGGACAATTGGACAATCGAAATCGGATTGTGTTAGTTACCGGTTTTGAAGAACGAGGGCGCGATGAGTGGTTTCTCCGCAGCCGTTTGAATATTAGCAAGTCTTTTGCCTTGCAAAATTATTTCGCCAGGGGACATCAATCCAATAATTCTGAGGCGTTTAAAAATCGGAATTATACAGTGTCGTTGGTCAAAATGGAACCTGAATTAACATGGATGATTGGCGCGGATTTTAGACTTGTTTTTGCCTATAAATTCAAAAACGGACAGAATACATTGCCCAATCCTTCAGGCATTTTCAACAATGAACGCATCAAAAACAACGACATTTCTACAGAAGCTACTTGGAATAATTCCACCAATGCACAATTGCGCACCAAATTTAGTTTCGTGCAAGTAGCATATACAGGCGAACGCAACACCCCATTAGAATTTGCCCTACTCGAAGGCTTGCAAAACGGTAAAAATTTCCTATGGAATCTGAGCCTCGACCGCGTTTTATCGAAAAACATTTTTCTCAATCTGACTTATGAAGGGCGCAAAACGGGCGTGGTGCGGACGGTGCATGTGGGAAGGGCGGCTGTGCGAGCGAATTTTTAGAAGTTAACAAATAAATTAATTTATAAATAGTTGATAATAAACCTTATAGGTTTTAAAAACCTATAAGGTTTGTACTGCCATTCTCTTAGATTTTCTCCTTCAAATACTTAAAATCAAAAGCAAAATCCGTCGCGCCATGCTCACGTAGGTATTCAAGCCGCTCTTTTGCCTCTTGTACTGAGGGGGTATGCCCTTCGTCAATATGCCACAAAACGACCATCGCTTCTATGGATTTTTCAAACCATGCACGCCTATTTCTGAACACTTCTACGTGACGCCCCGTGTAAGCAAAATTTTTCAAAGCCTCTATATTTTCCCAAACTGACAGGTTGACAATGACGCGATTGTCATCAAACGGGCGAAAACTTGTGGCATTATTCTCTTCATCTTTGAGCCGCCAAACGAAACCTTCGCTGTTTTCAGCTATGGCATTCACTTCATCCAGTTGTGCAACAAAATCCGCCATCAGAGGGTCGTTGATATCTTCGCTGAGCATTCGAGCGATATTAAGTTGAGCAAGATTTTGTTTTTTCATAGAGCAAATATATAGAAATGATAAATTAATTTTTCCAATGCCAACCTCTATATGTCGAAAAATAGTTGAACTTTCAGTTCTTTTAATATAAAATCTTAACTTTACTATCTTACTTTTTTTTAAAATAAAATTAATCATCGCTATGAAAAATCAAATTCTCATACCCCTCAGTATATTAGTCTTTTTAGGCACAATTTCTCTTTTTCAAAACTGCAAATCGCCTCAAACAGGGAGCTTGAAAACAGATAAAACCTATCAAGAGCTAACGGCTAAAAGGGTGCATTTGCCCAATGGTTGGTCATTGACGCCTGCTGGTAAGAGTTTACCATTGGATGATTTGCCTTTAAATTTAGTAGTATCTCCATCTAAACAATTAATAGCCGTTACGAATAATGGCGTTTCTAAGCAGAGCGTTCAAGTTTTTGATGTAAAAAATGAAAAGCAACTTTCAAATGAACCTATTGCTAAATCATGGTATGGCTTGGCTTTTAGTGAAGATGAAAAGCAGCTTTTTGTTTCGGGCGGTAATGACAATACTGTGGTGATTCTGAAAAATGATAAAGGAAAAACCCAACACGATACGGTAATAAAACTCGGTGAGCCTTGGGGAAAAGCCAAAATTTGCCCTGCCGGCATAGCTGTTTCAGGCAATCAAGTTTTTGTGGTGACAAAAGAGGATTCGATGCTTTATATCTGCAATTCTCTGACACTGAAAATAGAGAAAAAGATACCCCTCAGTACGGAGTCGTTTTCAGTAGTTGTAAATAAAAATTTGAACGAAATATATGTTTCGCTTTGGGGATTAAAGAAAGTAGCCGTTTTTGACTTAAATAATTTCAATAAAAAAGCAGAAATAGCAGTAGGTGATCATCCCAACGAGATGATATTGAATAAAAAAGGTGACGTCCTTTTTGTTGCTAATTCGCTGGATAATTCAGTGTCTATAATTGATCTAAGAAATCAAAAAGTGCTTGAAGTGCTCAATGCAGCCCTTTATCCCAACGCCCCCAATGGCTCTACGACGGATGGTTTAGCTCTTTCGGATGATGAGAAAACTTTATTTATTGCCAATGCAGATAATAATTGCTTGGCTGTTTTTGATGTAACAAAATTGGGTGCAAGCCGCTCTAAAGGCTTTATCCCAACGGGTTGGTATCCGACCTCGGTGCGTGTGATAGGTAATAAAATATATGTGGCGAATGGTAAAGGCATGTCATCTATGGCGAATCCAAAGGGTCCGCAGCCCAATAAAAAATCGAGCGATAATAGAGCAGGGCAATACATTGGTTCGCTTTTTTACGGTACTTTAAGCATTATTGATATGCCCGATGATAAAACAATGGCTGCATATTCCAAGTTAACCTACGAAAATACGCCATATTCTAAGCAAAAAGAGCTGATTACTGAGGGGGAGGCGGGCAATCCGATTCCGATGCGCGTGGGTGATGCGTCGCCCATCAAATATGTCTTTTATATCATCAAAGAAAATAGGACGTACGATCAAATCCTTGGCGACATGAAAGAAGGCAATGGCGATGCCTCAATTTGCCTATTTCCCGAAAAAATTACGCCTAACCAACATGCTCTTGCAAGAGAATTTGTTTTGCTTGATAATTTTTATGTGGATGCGGAAGTGTCAGCCGATGGGCATAATTGGTCAATGGCGGCGTATGCCAACGATTTTGTTGAAAAGACTTGGCCCACAAGTTATGGTGGGCGCGGCGGTAATTACGATTTTGAAGGGCAACGGATGATTGCATTTCCGAAAGGCGGTTTTATTTGGGATCATTGCAAGCGAGCAAATATCAGTTTCCGCACTTATGGCGAATTTGCTGGTGAAAATGAAGCCAATTATGCCACGCTGGATGGGCATTTTTGCAAAGGCTATCCGGACTTTGATTTGGCATTTCAAGATGTGAAGCGAGAGTCTATGTGGGAACAGGATTTTGATTCACTTTTAAAACTGAATCAATTACCACATTTCAACACGGTTCGATTTGGGAATGACCATACTTCGGGTTTGAAAAAAGGGGCATTTACGCCCGAAGCAGCGATAGCAGACAATGATTTGGCGGTTGGTCGCTTTATCGAGCACCTATCAAACAGCCCTATTTGGAAAGAATCGGCTGTTTTTATCTTGGAAGATGATGCTCAAAATGGCTCTGACCATGTGGATGCACATCGCTCTACGGCTTATGTGATTAGCCCTTATACGCGCCGCCATTTTCATGATAATACCATGTATTCTACGAGTGGTATGTTGCGAACGATTGAACTCATATTAGGCATTCCGCCCATGAGTCAGTACGATGCGGCTGCTACGCCTATGTGGCGGAGTTTTACAGCAAAAGCTGATTTGACACCTTATAAAGCAATTGATTCAAAGGTTTCAATTGATACACGCAATGCGGCAGTGAATAAATGGAGTAAATTATCTGACTCTTTTAACCTTGCTCAGTTGGATGCCGTGCCAGATGGCATTTTTAATGAGGTGATTTGGAAAGCGGTGCGCGGTGTGGATAGTGAAATGCCTGCGCCACGGAGAGGAGCATGGGTAATGAT
>JAYTON010000004.1:0-1907 GCA_043747725.1 Saprospiraceae bacterium | reverse complement strand
GTTGCGGCGATTGGCGTGGCGCATTTTATTAAAGCAGAAATGGTGAAAGAAGGCGCTATTGTCATAGATGTCGGCATGAATAGAATAGAGGATGCCTCTAAAAAAAGCGGCTCGCGCTTGGTCGGTGATGTCGATTTTGAAAATGTTGCGTCTAAATGCAGTTTCATTACGCCTGTACCCGGTGGCGTCGGGCAAATGACGGTCACTTCGCTGATGTTGAATACTTTGAAGGCGGCTAAAAATGAGATTTATTAGTTTAATTAGGAATGTTCAATTAGGAATTAGGAGAATCCTAATTGAACATTCCTAATTCCTAATTGAACATTCCTAATTCCTAATTAATGAATTATTATTCTTTTGAAATAACGACCCCTCAGTATGACGAGGAAAAAGGCGATGTCATCACAGCATTACTGAGCGATTTGCCGTTCGATACTTTTGAGGATACAGGGCATTGTCTGAAAGCCTATATTTCTGAAGAAAATTGGACGCAAGACATTGAAAATCAATTAGTTGAATTAAGTAAAACATTGAATTTTCAATTTGAAAAAACATTTATTCCTTATCAAAATTGGAATGTACTATGGGAGTCCAATTTTGAACCCATTCGAATTGATGATTTTGTAGCAGTCAGGGCAGATTTTCATACGCCGACAGTGGATGAAAAAGGCAATCAAACCGTACTTTTTGATTTGGTCATCAATCCCAAAATGGCTTTCGGCACAGGGCATCACGAGACGACTTATATGATGATGCAACTCATGCGCGACATCAATTTTGAAGGCAAAAAGGTCTTGGATTATGGTTGCGGAACGGGTATATTAGCCATTTTAGCATCAAAATTACGAGCAGAGTACATCGAAGCGGTGGATATTGAAGCGGCATCATATGAGAATACGATTGAAAATTGCAAAATCAACGATGTCCAAAACGTTAAGGCTTTTGAAGGCACATTAGAGGTGATTGATGCCGCCGACTTTGATATTATTTTAGCCAATATTAATCGCAATGTGATTTTAGATTCGTTTTTTTATTTAAAAAATAAACTCAATGTCACTGCGAACGTAGTGGGGCAGACTGGGGTGCTACTTATCTCAGGTTTTTTAAAAGAGGACGAAACAGCAATGCAAGAAGCTGTATTAAAAAATGGGTTTAAAATTATCAATACTATTCAGCGTGGTAATTGGTTGTGTATGCTTTTGAACATGGATGATAAGTGATGGGCGATTGAAACTTCTACAATTTATTTATAATCTTTTGTACTGTTTTTCCGTTCTAATACCCAATGTAGTATAAAATTATTGATGCTGAACTATTCATCATTCATAATTTATCATTCATCATTTAGATCAAACCGATTATTTTACTCAAAGCAATTTCTTGACATGAGAAAGCAAATCATACTTATCTTAATCTGTATCTCCTTTATTTCCAATACTTTAAATGCCCAAATGCGCACAAGTTTTTCAGAGAATCCTGAAGAATTTTTAAAGCAATTGGGCGAATATGTTACCCTCAGCAAGCGGGCGGATATTGACAAAGTATATAAGGATTTTGCCCTGCGCTTTCGCACTTTGAACGAAAAAGAAGTGCCGCGTGTAATGGCAACTTGTAACACCATGCTCATCAATAAATTGAATGCGATACCATATTATATGTCGTATATGCAAAGCGTTGTGGCTATAGAACCAGCTACTAAAGATGTTTCGCGCTTAGAACAATGGAGCGATGTTGTGGACTCCATGTTTAAAGATGTTCAGAATCGGCGATTTGAAAACGTGCGCCAATATTTAGATTTTTCAAAAGACTTTTTAGATAAAAATGCCTTGTTCTTTGGTGATTTGAATATCAATTGGTTTTCAAACAGTCATGATTATTCATTTAAATATGAAAAAGGTACCCCCTCA
>JAYTON010000003.1:0-4268 GCA_043747725.1 Saprospiraceae bacterium | reverse complement strand
AGAGTAGGCAATAAAATTATCAAGAATTATGAACAAATTAATTTTTAGAACCCCGGTTGGTGCTGTATCAACACCGATAGGTACAAGCAAACATCTTGGCATTGTTGACACCACAAAATGTGAACGTATTCGCATAGTAGCCGATGAACGTGTAGGCAGTGGCAGTGGCGTACGCATTCGCCTTACTATTATGGAAGGCAATGAGCTGGTCGCTTTTCTTGATGAAATTTTACTTACACCACATGGTCAAGTGACTCGAGTGTACGAAGTACCGGGTGTAAAATTGAGTGTGGACATGGATGCACTGGCAGGCATAGGCACAGGCAAGGATTCAGTTGATGTTCTTATTTATGGTTGGTTAGAATAATTTTCACTCAGCTACAATTGTCAACTTATTCAATAATCAAAGCCTTTTGCCCACTGCAAAAGGCTTTTGATTGATACATACCCCCTCAGTAAAAAGAGTCCATACCATATTAAAGTTACAAATGGCACTTTTAGAAATCAGAAAACCATTTTATTGATTCAGAAAGGTACTTTTAGAAATTAGAAAGGCACTTTATTTTTTCAGAAAGGTACTTTTAGAAATTAGAAAACCATTTTATTGATTCAGAAAGGCACTTTATTTTTTCAAAAATGCAAAAATAGGTTTATAAACCTCTTGCGGACTGGTGTAAAGAGTAAAATATAAATTCCAAATTTCCTATTTACTACCGATAAATCAAATCTAACGACTTTTTGATTGCATTTCAACCCATTATTCGCATGGGTAAGAGGAGATAACTCCACTCTTACCCATTTCGACCTACTCTACTTTTTTTATCTTGAATAAATACTCCTTAAAATACTGAGGGATCAAGCTATGAATGCCCAGTTTCATCACTCATCATTTCGAATCTATAAATCGGATTGTCCCAATCAGTTTGCGAATCAATTTCGCAGACTGTTTCAATAATGCCATCATGCAAATCATAAACCCATCCATGAATAGAAATATCATTGCCGTTTGCCCAAGCCTGTTGCACGATATTGGTTTTGGCAAGGTTCAGAGATTGCTCGCGGACATTGAGGCGGACAAGTTCATCCAGGCGTTTGGATTCAGGTAGTTTTTCAATTTCATCATGATGTATGCGATAAACATCCTTGATGTTCCGCAACCAATTATCAATGATACCATAATGATTGTGACTCATTGCCGCTTTTACACCGCCGCAACCATAATGCCCACAGATAATAATGTGTTTGATTTTTAAAACTTCAACCGCATATTGCAAAACACTGAGCATATTCATATCCGTATGCACCACCAAATTGGCAACATTGCGATGAATAAACACTTTACCGGGTTCGGTTTGAGTGATTTCGTTGGGCGGCACGCGACTATCGGAGCAGCCAATCCATAAAAAATCAGGGTTTTGAACATTCACTAAGCGTTCAAAATACTGAGGGTCTTTCTCCACTTTTCGGGCTGCCCACTCTTTGTTGTCATGTAATAGTTTTTCGTAAATGGTCATAGTTGTTTTAGATTTGATTTGTAAATTTAGATTTGACTTAATTTGCAAAGTTAAATATAGTTTTCATTTTTCACTTTTCGTTTTTCACTGCATAAAGGCTACATATCGGACATACTGAGGGGTCATGCCCACGCGCAGGGCAATATTTCCGTCCAAAAAAAATGATTTGAAGATGCAATTTATTCCAAGTGGATTCAGGGAAAAGGCTTTTTAAATCCCTCTCTGTTTGCACCACATTTTTACCTTCGCTCAAACCCCAACGCACTGCCAACCTATGTATATGTGTATCAACAGGAAATGCCGGAAAGCCAAAGGCTTGTGACATCACCACAGAAGCGGTTTTATGACCAACACCTGGCAAAGCCTCCAAAGCCTCAAAAGAAGCAGGTACTTCACCACCATATTTATCAATCAAAATATTGGATAAATCATAAATCGCTTGAGATTTACGAGGCGACAAACCACAAGGTCTGATAATGTCTCGAATCTCAGAAACCTCCAAACGCACCATTTTAAAAGGGTTATCCGCTTTTTCAAACAAAAAAGGCGTAATTTTATTGACGCGCTCATCTGTACATTGCGCCGACAACAAGACGGCTATCAATAAAGTGTAAGTATCCGCATGTAGCAATGGAATAGGTGTTTCTGGAAACAGACTTTCGAGTATTTCAGCAATGTGCTTGGCTTTCTTTTGAATTTTTGTCATAATTTAAACGGCAATCACTTTAGCATTTGTAAATTCCAATATCCCCAAATCACCCATTTCACGTCCGTAGCCTGATTTTTTAATACCGCCAAAAGGCAATTTAGGGTCGGATTTGACCATTTTATTGATAAAAACATTGCCTGATTCGATTAGAAGGGCTGTTTTCTCAGCTTTTTTCCAATCATTTGACCAAACGGAACATGCCAAGCCAAAACGGCTTTGATTAGCCCGCATAATCATCTCTTTTTCATTTTTTACAACAAATATACAACCCAATGGACCAAATGTTTCCTCTTTGAAAACAGCCATATTGATAGTACAATCGATTAATAATGTCGGTTGGAAATTGGCGTTTTGATAATCACCACCCGCTACAATTTTAGCCCCTTTTGCTAAAGCATCTTTCAGTTGGTTATCCAATGCCTCAGCCAAATCCACCCGTGCCATGGGACCCATTTTTACTGAGGGGTCAAGCGGATTGCCTTGCTTGATGTTGCCGATGGCTTTGAGAGAGAAATTTAAAAATGCGTCAAAATTCTTTTCTGTTACAAAAAAACGTTTCGCAGCGAGGCAACTTTGACCTGCATTTTGCATCCGGCTTTGGATAGCGTTTTTTGCAGCATTTTCTACATCTGCATCGTCCATAACCAAGAAAGCATCGCTGCCGCCTAATTCTAAAACACTTTTTTTAATGTTTTTAGCGGCTAAACTCGCCAAATTCGCCCCTGCTTTTTCACTACCCGTGAGCGTTACGGCTTGAACAATTGGGCTTTGAACCACCTTTTTGATGTCTTTGATGTCGAGAATAAGCGTTTGAAACACATCTCCAAAACCCGCTTCTTGAAATGTTTTTTCAATGGCTAGTGCACAGCCCGTCACATTGCCCGCATGTTTCAATAAAGCCACGTTGCCAGCCATAAGCGTCGGTGCAGCGAAACGAAAGACTTGCCAAAAAGGGAAATTCCAAGGCATCACAGCGAAAACGGCTCCGATGGGTTGGTGCAAAATGGTATTTTTTTTATCAGTTAAAACGGTTGTTGGCTTCAACATCCTTTCCGCTTCTTCCGCAAAATAAGTGCAACACAATGCGGATTTTTCAACTTCTGCAACCGCTTCTGCAAGGGTTTTGCCCATTTCGGCAGTGATGATATGCGCTAATTCATCTTTACGACCCCTCAGTATATCAGCTACTTTGAGCATTTTTTCACGCTTTTTAGTAAAAGAAGCCAGTCGTTCGGATTTGAAAGCCTTTTCTGCATTGAGTAATGCTTGGCTAATCATTTTACTGTCAAAATTACTGTATTCACCAATGGTTTCGAGGGTGAAAGGATTGATAGATTTAATAATGTGGTCGGTCATAGTTAGGTTTGGTTAGGAAATTTTCAATAATAAATTCTATAAAAATTGCAGTGGCAATCCCGATAACAGAGCCAAATAGCACGTCCTGCGGAAAATGTTGCGCCAAATAAACCCTTGAAATGCCGACGATTATTGCAATTAACAAACAAACTAATTGTAAGGTTTTGTTCCGACTAAATTGAAAAGCCAAAAGACTCCACACAGCAAAAGCACCAGCCGTATGCCCAGAAGGAAAACTCGTAGCCCCCCTCAGTATTTCAACGTCTCTGACGAAATGAAAACCCGGCAGAAAGCCCATGTTTTCAATAATGGTAGCTGGTCTATCATAAGAGAATAATTCTTTCAAGATACCAATTGGAATCAAGACGAGTATGCCAACGACAGCCATTTTAAGGGCAATAGGTCTTTGTTTTTTAAATAAAAAATACAAAGTGAGTGCAATAAAAGGGTAAGCTTCGCCGAGTAGGGTTATCCATTTGAAAAAGAAATCACCTACCGCAGTCCGATGAGCGCTGAAAAACAAAGTGGCGCCCAACGGCTCAGTTGTTAAAATAAAAATGAAGAGTAAAGTAAAAAAAGTTAAATAGGCTCTTAAATAAAAGATATTCTTTTGTATGATTGGCAACATATGGCGATGTACTTCGATAATCGTTTGCCCCCTAACCCCCAAGGGGGAACACCTTTAGGGT
>JAYTON010000002.1:0-26225 GCA_043747725.1 Saprospiraceae bacterium | reverse complement strand
TGGGTGCATTGCCTGTCTTTAAAACGGTAACTTGAGATGATTTCTCACATGTCGTACCATTTAATATAACTTTTACTGTAAATGTATAAGTACCTGATTGATTAACAATTAGAGATAAAGCATTGCTGATAATGGCATTTGAAGCATTTTTCCATTCATAAGTCACTGATATATTATTGGGCAAAACAGTTGCTGAACCTGTAAGGGTAACAGACTGCGTTTGGCAAGATAAATCACCTGATTTGGAAGATGAAATTTGAATATCGATAACTTTCAAATCTAAATTAACAACTGAATCACAACCTAAATAATTGGCATTGGTTAAGGTGACTTTATAATTTCCTGTCGTGTTGAAAGATTGGCTTCCTAACGGATAAGTTGAGCCTTTACAAATAACTGCACTTACGTTGCCTTCAGTTGATGGCGGTGCAGCAGTAATGGTGACTTGAGTTGATTTTTGGCAAGTCGTACCATTTAATATAGCTTTTACTGTAAATGTATAAGTGCCTGATTGATTAACAATTAGAGATAAAGCATTGCTGATAAGGGCATTTGAAGCATTTTTCCATTCATAACTGACGGATACAGAATTGGGCGAAACAGTTGCCGAACCATTTAATGAAGCAGTTGGTGTTTTACAAGATATATTGTTTGTTTTTGAAGCGGAAATTTGAATATCCAGAACCTTTAAATTCAAATTGACAATAGAATCGCAACCTTTATAAGAGGCGTTGGGGAATGTCACTCGATAATTGCCCGTAGTATTAAATGTCTGACTGCCCAAATTATAAGTAGAACCGCTACAAATAGTGGCATCTAAATTACTTTCAACAGGCGGCGAAATAGCAACGGCTTTACATGCCCAATCACTTTCAAAACAATTGCCAACGATTTTAACGCAAATGCTATCTGAAACAGTTCCCCAATTGACAAATACTGAGGGGGTGTTTTGTCCACTTGCGATGACGCCACCATTGGTCGTTTTCCATTCATAAGCGATAGCTTCTGTTGTATTTGAAACAGTATAGGCATTTTTACTGGCATTTTTACAAACTGAAGAAGTACCATTAATATTAGAAGCTGTTACTACAGGCTTGCCGCCTACCGAACCAGATTCGATAGAAATGAGATAATCACAAACATCACCTTTTTGTCCATCCACCATAAAATAATAGCGATTGCCTACAACCAACTCTTTCAATGCGGTTGTATCACTTGAGCCTGGAGAAATAGGTTGTGACGAACGACAATATTTTATTTTAAACGATTGGCAATCCGTTGTTTCATAAACTCTAATTTGAATACCCACGCCATTGCCACCATTTCCGCCATCACAATTACTCGCTTTAACTCTAAAAGTAATTTCATCAGTTGCCGCTTCAAATTGAATAAAATGATAATTTTCAATAGAACCACAAGGAGTAGGCTGAGTAAAAGTAGCATTATCGCGCGGCAAAGTATTGCAATATGGAAAATCCCCTACGCATAATAAAGGTGCAGTTGCACAAGTCAAACCTGCTGGGCGTCCTGCACAATTACCATTATTATTGACTTTGACAGAACCCGAGTGTGAGCTGACAGCCACCGCCAAACCTAAATCATTATAAGCAGAAGTATTTGTCACGAAAACAGGAATAGGCAATCCGCTATAGCTTTTAATTTTTAGATTAATCTTAAATAAGACGGTGCTATCAGGTGCAGATTGAGGAGAAGGGGGAATCCAAAAAAAGAGTAACTTTCCTGATGGAGTAGATAATATATTAAAATTGGTATTGGAAATACTTGGCAGCCCAAAATTGCTGACGCTTTGAAACTCCAAATAAGCGGCATTCCAATTAACATTGAAGTTCATTTGATCAATATTATTGAAATTTCCGACCTTCACAGATATAGAAACGACATCTCCAACATTAGCCGTAGCAGATGATAGATGTAAAAAAACGCTATCAATAAGATGAGCGTGGGTTGTTTTGGGAGGAACTATGTTCGAAGCAAGGGCATTGAGGTAAAAGAAAAATATAAAGCCGCAAAGCCAAAAGTGTTGTTTTTTACGATTCATGGGATGGAAAGCTTGAAAATCGGGATGTTATTGGTTCAAAAACAAAAATAGATATTTTCAAGGTGAAAACAAATATAATCCTCGACTTTGATTGCAAAATAGACTAATTAAGGTACAAAAATAGGTAGTTATTTTTAATTCATAGAGTAAAGTGCTTCAAATTAACTTTTAAAAAAAAATTCGATTTTTTTTTCAATAACTATTTTAGCATTTCAAAATTATTTATACCTTTGCACCCGCAATGACAAAGGCATTGCATTTTTGAAATAAAAACGGAGGTGTGGTAGAGCGGTTGATTACAGCAGTCTTGAAAACTGCCGTACCTGAGAGGGTACCCGGGGTTCGAATCCCTGCGCCTCCGCCAAGTAGTAAACTGGAGATTGTAGCTCAGCCGGTTAGAGCGTCGGATTGTGATTCCGAAGGTCGTGGGTTCGAGACCCATCATTCTCCCATAAAATATTAAAATTTTAATCAGCCTAATTTATTGATTGTCAATAAATTAGGCTGCTTTTTTTGCAAGCATTCATCGTATCTTTGCACTTTGAAACAACTTGAATAATTGCTCAAAATTCAAATAAACGTTAAGGTTGATTACTTTTTATTAAAATATGCGAATTAAGGGTTGAAAAGACACATTGTGACACGATTCACAATTAGGCAACTAAATACTGAGGGGTGTCTATTTAAGAAACTAAAGGGTTAATTAGATAATTAAAAAATATATAAAACATTGAAAACCAAGACAATAAAGAGCAATAAAGTCAATGTCATCACATTAGGATGTTCTAAAAATACCGTAGATTCTGAGAATTTAATAACCCAACTCAAAGGAAATGACTTCGATGTGGCGCATGATAGCGAGCGCAAAGCCAATATTATTATCGTCAATACTTGCGGTTTTATTGATTTGGCGAAAGAGGAAAGCGTGAACACGATTTTAGATTATGCCGATTTGAAAAATCAAGGTGGCATTGATAAACTCTACGTGACGGGCTGTTTGTCTCAACGCTATAAAGACAATCTTGAGGCGGAAATTCCTGAGGTAGACGCCTTCTTTGGGACGATGGAAATGCCCCAACTTTTAGCGAAGTTGAATGCCAATTATAAAGAAGAATTAGTCGGCGAAAGACTCATAACAACACCCTCTCACTACGCATATTTAAAAATATCGGAAGGTTGCAACAGAACTTGCTCGTTTTGCGCTATTCCTCTAATGCGTGGAAAACACATTTCACGCCCTATTGAAGAACTTGTAAGAGAAGCTAAAAACCTCGCACGTATGGGTGTAAAAGAACTCATGCTCATAGCGCAAGAGTTGACATATTATGGCTTGGATTTGTATAAAAAACGAGAGCTGCCACAACTTTTAGAAGCTTTGAATGATGTGGAAGGCATTGAGTGGATACGGCTTCATTATGCTTATCCGAGTAAGTTTCCAACTGATATTTTTGATGCTATGGCTCGGTTACCAAAAGTCTGTAATTACTTGGATATGCCGCTTCAACATGCAAACAATGCTGTTTTGCAACGCATGCGCCGCCAAATTACGAAAGAAGAAACAGTGGAACTTATTAAAATGGCGCGTGAAAAAGTGCCGAATATTGCCATTCGCACCACTATGCTTGTCGGCTCGCCCGGCGAAACTGAGGCTGAATTTGAAGATTTATGTCGTTTTGTAGAAGAAATGGCGTTTGAGCGCGTGGGTGTTTTTCAATATTCGCATGAAGAAGATACATCAGCGTTTGAAATGGCTGATGATGTGCCGCCTTATTTAAAAGAAGAGCGCGCTAACCGATTGATGGAAATTCAGCAGGATATTTCTCTACGTAAAAATCAAACAAAAGTTGGTCAAACAATGAAAGTGCTTTTTGATAGGAAAGAAGGCGCATATTTTATAGGTAGGTCGGAGCATGATTCGCCTGAAGTAGATAATGAAGTGATGGTGAAAGCCAAGCACAATTATGTGAGAATTGGAGACTTCGCGCAGGTCATAATTACTGAAGCCACTGACTATGATTTGTATGGAGACATAGTTATTTAAAACGCCTATCTTATTTTTTAATTCATAGATAAAGGTTTATATGAGTTTTTAAAAAATTATTTCATTCTATAAAATGGGTAATGTTGACATTTTTTTATTTAAGAAGTATATCATAAGTAGTCTATACTGAGGGGGTATGTTTTTTCAAATATTTCTTTTATAAAAGTTTAAATGCCTGATAATCAAAGTATTTTACTTTAAAACTAAATACACAGTTATTTTTATTATATTTAAAAATACAAATTCAATAAAATTTCATATAAATCATTGATAATCAATTAATTGTCGCTGATTAAAAAAAGACCTAAATTTGCTATCTGGATAACGTTCTGAAATTTTATTCGATTAAATAATACAGATTTCAATCACATTACTACGCAAGCTCCCCATTGATCAAGGAATCTTTCAACAATTTTGAGAAACTATAAAATTAAAAGTTACAAACTTTTTGACCTTACCAATAGTCAAAAAGTATTGAGAAAACACAATCAAATCCTATGGAATTAAGGTACTTTTTCTCCGTTTTATCAAAACGCAAGTGGTTACTACTTTCTGCAATGTTACTTGCCGCGACTACAACATGGTTTGTGGTGAATATGCTTCCTAAAAAGTATAAATCATCTGCCACTATCCGTACTGGTATTACTGACTTTAAAAGTGTTCGCGTGGGTGAACTCAACCCATTTGTACAAGAGTTTGAAGTTGAAAACAAATTCGCTAACCTCATCGAGTACATGAAATCACGCCCTGCTGTCAATACTTTGACTCAACAACTGATGATTCATGATTTGATGATGGATTCTATTGAAAAACCATTTCGCAAACTCGATCTTGAAAAAACACCCGTGTCGAAAGAGCAAATCGATAATTATTTGGCAATGCTCACAAAAAACAGTGATACAATTGGTCTTTCAGATATAGATTTACAAAATCTGTCCAATGCGCGTTCGCTCGAAAAAATATATGGTTACGATTATGAAACCATTACTAAAAAAATTGATATTAAACGTGAAGGTAAATCTGATTTTGTACAGATTGAATATATTTCAGAAGACCCTAAATTGACATATTTTGTTGTTAAAAATTACGCAGATGCCATTTTGAGGTATTATTATTCAAGAAAAGATACGACTGAAAAAAAATCAGTGGTTTTTTATAATGACTTTTTGAAAGCTAAGAAAGACTCGTTGGAAAAACTGAATAATAGAATTTATGACTATTCAAAAGAAAATGGTGTAGTCGCTTTGTTGGAGCAAAGTCAATCCATAGTTGCTCAAATAAAAGAGGCAGAAATGGAACTTACTGAAGAAAGGAAAAAATTCGCTGGCTTTAATAAAACAGCATTATTATTTGAAAAAAGTCAACAACATTACGCCGATTTTATTCAGGACGATTACAAGAAAAACGTTTTTAACAATGAAGAAGTTAAGAATTTGACCAATGAAATCAATTCATTATATGGCAAATATGGTGATAAAGCTGAAAAAGACGAAACGCTGAAAAAGAAAATTGAAGATTTGAAAGGCAGACGCATCAATGTTAGCAATAGAATTGCATTAGGGAAACGGGATGATCAAGACCCAGTAGTCCAAAAAAATCAAGATTTATATTTAAGATATATTGATGCTAAAAGTAATAAAGAGGCCGCAGAACAAAAAATAACCGTCCTGGAATCAAGTATTCAAAAACTGAAAGGAGAAAAAGCAAAATTGGTCAATAATAATGCTACTCTTAAAAAATTAACAACTCAAGCGGAAGTTGCAGAAGATGAATATAAATCTGCCGTTGAAAAACAAAGCCAAGCAAATGCCATCAAACAATCTTCTAATGAAGAAGATGCCATGCATATAATTGAACAGCCTTTGCCGCCTACTAAACCTGAAAATACTAAAGCACCACTTTTGTCTGCTTTCGCTGGTGTGGGTACGGGTACACTTGCCACAATTTTTCTTTTTCTATTGACCTATATGGATCGCTCTTTAAGCACACCTTTTCAATATTCAAAATTGATTGGTTTGCCTTTATTGGGTATACTAAACAATTTGAATTCTCGAAAAATCATTACTCTCGACTACCTTTTTGAAGATAAACAACCTATTAAAGCAAACGACTATTTTAAAGAGTCTCTTAGAAAAATTCGACATGATATAGAAGTATCGGGTTATAAATCCTTTTTATTCGTGTCTTTAAAAGAGCAAGATGGCAAATCTTTCCTCGCAGGAGCATTGGCTTATACATTCAGCTTGAAAAATAAAAAGGTACTAATTATTGATACGAATTTTAAAAATAATACATTAACAGGCCTCTCAATGTCTGCCACTACCCCCTCAGTAACAGGTGAAAGCGAGTACGCTGAATTGATGCCACAAACAACTCGTTTATCTATTGACGTGAATATCCCTGCGGTTACAGTGATAGGCAACAATGGTGGACACAACTCTCCTTCAGAGCTTTTATCAGGTATAGATTTCAAGAAAAAAATAAAAGAGTTGAGTAAAGAATATGACTATATTTTCCTTGAAGCAGCTTGTTTGAATAAATATTCGCATGCACTTGAACTGGTTGATTTTGTGGAAAAAGTGATTCCTATTTTTGATGCCACCACATCAATTTCTCAAACAGATGAAAATGGAATAGCCTTCTTGAAATCTCTCGGTGATAAAGTTTTGGGCGGTGTTTTAAATAAAGTTGAACTCAAAATTTTAATATAAAACATTGATTATCAACCATTTGTAAATTTTTACTCAAAGTACTCCTTTGAGTAAAAATTTACAAATGGTTGGTCTATAAATTATGCACATACTGTGAAAAATAACTATTGGCTTACTTCCGGCTTCTACTCATTACTGAATCAGGTGACGATGCTATTCTTTAATTTAGGGACGGTTTTCATATTATGGCGCGTTTTAGATAAACCGACTTGTTCAATTTGGGTTATTTTTTTGCTCATCACATCGTTTATTGAAGTCGGTAGAACGGGACTTTTGCAAAATGGATTGATGACGTATATTGGTCAGACCCCTCAGTCTGAACATGCTAAAATCAATACTGCTTCGCTTTTTTTAAGCCTAATTTTATCAGTCTTATTTTCAATATTTTTATTGACAAGTGGCTCATGGGTCGGGCATTTTTTCAATAAAAATCCTGAAACAATCGCTCAAATCGCTACACTATTAAGCATATATGCAGGCACGACTTTAGTGTTATCAGGCTTGTATCAATTCAATTTTATTCAACAAGCCAACTTGGATTTCAAAGGTTTGTTTTGGTCGAGTTTCATTAAAAATGGTTTATTATTTTTTTACGTAGTGTATTTAAAACTAACAAATAATGCCTTCAATCTCAATCACTTAGCAATTTGTCAATGGGTAGCAGCGATTCCAGCAACTTTTGCAGCCTACCTATTTGCACGCAAATATTTTGTATTGGATAAAAAATTGGATTGGCATTGGGTCAAAAAATTATTCAATTATGGCAAATATACTTTTGGTACAAATATGGCAACTATGACTTATAAAAATGTGGACAGACTCATTCTGAGTATGTTCTTATTGGATAAAGTTTCGACTTATGATTTAGCCATAAAAATTAATACTTTAACAGAAGTACCGACTATGACATTGGCAGCAGTGCTGTTTCCAAAGTCTGCCCAAAGTGCTGCCGAAGCCCCAAATACTGAGGGGATGAGCAAAGCAAAATATTTATATGAAAAATCAGTGGGCGTACTTTTAGCAATATTATTACCAGCGGTTTTATTTGTATTAATTTTTGCTGATATTATAATTTGGGTTATCGGCAGTGAAAAATATATGGAATCTGCTCCGATTTTAAGGGTCACGATTTTTTATGGCGTTTTTATGGCATTCGCTATGCAGTTCGGGACAATTTTAGATTCTATCGGCAAGCCAAAATTGAATTTTTATATTACTTTATTGGGTGCCATTGTCAATTTATCTTTTAATTTTATATTTATCCAATGGTTAGGCTTATATGGTGCTGCTTATGGTTCGTTGACAGCGATGACGATAATGTTTTTCATCATGCAAATCATACTCAATCGGCTTCTGGGCATCAAAGCATGGCATACACTGACTTATATGATAGCATTTTATAAAGAGATGTGGGCGAAATTATCTGTTTTTTTAAATAAAAAAGCATTAAAAACGGTTTGACTGCATGGACAAAAAATATGACATAATCATAAATTCTCTGTTTAGAACAGATCACTCCTACTCTTCCGTTTCATTGAGTTTTGCTAAAGAAATGGCGAAAACGCACCGTATTTTCTATATAAATCACCCTTATTCTGTTAAAGATATTTTTGAAAATAGAAAAAATGACATCCTCCGCGAGCGTTTTTCCGACATCGTACGCGGCAAAATGCACTATGAAAAGTTACCTGAAATTCCTGAGAATTTCATAGCCGCTACACCACCACCAACGTTCCCTATTAATTTTTTACCAGCCGGTTTTCTATATGATTCCATTTATCGTTATAATAAAAGATTGGTCTTAAAAACGATTAAGCAAGTAATTAAGGATTATAATTTAAAAGATTTTATCTATCTAACTTGCTTTGATCCGTTTTTTGTACCCGTTTTACCTAAAGAATTGGGCGCATATTTAAGCATTTATCAATGCATCGACGATATTGCTACCGAGCCATATATTGCTAAACACGGCATTCGGCTCGAAAATGAAGCTGCTGCTGAGTCAGATATTACTCTCGTCACGTCTAAAAATTTATGGCGAAAATTTGTAGAAATTCAGCCTGAAACATACATTCTCAATAATGCTGTTGATATTTCGATTTTTAAAGATTTGCCCTATAAAAACTATAAAAAGCCCGTTGAATTAGCCAATATTCAAGGAAAAATCATTGGGTTTGTAGGCAATCTCGACCCTGTTCGGACGGATTATGTACTGCTTCGGCGCATAGCTGAAGCACATCCCGATAAGACATTATTGCTCGTGGGACCCATCAATTCGCCTGAGGTGTATGAACAGGGTTTGGATAAAATGCCTAATGTGCTCTTGGTCGGGTCGAAGCTGATTTACGACATCCCTCAGTATTTGAAGTATATGGATGTTGCTATTTTGCCATCGTTAATTAATCAAATGTCGAAGTCAGTCTATCCTTTAAAAATAAATGAATATTTGGCGGGCGGAAAAGCCATTATTTCCACCAATTTTAGTGAAGATATTCGCACCTTTAAAGATTATATTCATATTGCAGAGAATCATGAGCATTTTATTAAACTCATAGATATGGCGGTAAATGATTACAGCGAGGAAAAAATTCAGCAGCGCGTAGCCTTTGCCAATCAAAATACATGGGGCGACCGCACACGGCAATTTTGGGAAATTATAGATGAACATTTTGAAAAAAAGAATAAAAAAACCGCAGCCATAGGTCATTAATAAGATATTAAAAAAATAGACAATATATATAGACCGCTAAAATTCTGCATTGATTAAATAAAAAATCATGGCTTCATTCAAAGACCATATAAAATCTAATCCGACTTTAAAGAAATTAGTGCAATGGTTGATGATTCCACCACATGATTATCGCCCGCGCCTGTGGATGCGCACGTTAGTGAATCCGTTTTTTCATAAAAAAAGTCGTCAATCAATCATTCGGTGGTCTGTTCGATTAGATGTTTTTCCTTACAACCGTTTTGAATTGGGTGCTTATTCTATCCTCGAATCCCAAACTTTAATTTCCAACGGCGTAGGCGATGTTATCATCGGAGAGAAGGTATTGATAGGCGCAGGTAGTAAAATAATAGGTCCTATAAAATTTGGTAATAATATATTAGTGGCTCAAAATGTGTTAATGAGTGGATTAAATCACAATTTTGATGATGTTACCAAACCGATTGTCCTTCAAGGTTTTTCTAAAAATGAAATTATAATTGACGATGGTGTTTGGATTGGCGCAGGGGCTATCATCATGGCGGGCGTACATATCGGGCAGAATGCAGTCGTAGGAGCTGGTTCTGTGGTTACTAAAAATGTTGAAGCATTTACAGTTGTAGTAGGCAATCCTGCACGCATGGTTAAAAAGTTTGATTTTACAGTTAATAAATGGGTTAAAATGTCAACAACCGAAACGATTTTTACGTAAAAAAAACGGTTAGATTGGCTTACTACTGAGGGGGTGCTTTTTCAAACCCTTATCAGCAAATTTCAACTTAATTTAAAAACTGATGATATGAATTTTATTAACTCAACCTACGGAGATTTAGAAGAATTGGCTTTGGCTTACAAGAATAACTATATAAACGCTGACCCATTTCCAAGCATTCATTTTAGAAATTTTTTTACTGAAGACATTTTGAAAGGCGTTTTAGAAGAATATGAAGACCTTGAAAACAATGCGCCTTTGAAATTCAAATCACCAAATCAAATAAGATTAGCATCAAAAGGGGAAAATAATTTTGGACCTAAAACAAAAGCCTTTGTTCATTTCCTTCATTCAGAACCTTTTTTGCAATTTTTACAAAATATTTCTCTAATTGACGAAACGCTCCTACCCGACTCTTATTTGGAAGGTGGCAGTTTTTTTAAAATAAAATTGGGCAGCTATGTCAAAATTCATGCTGAACTCAATAAACACCGCTTTTACAAGCTCGGTAGACGGCTTAATGTAGTGATTTATTTGAATCAAAATTGGAAAGAAGAATATGGTGATCATCATGAATTGTGGAATAAAGACGTGAGCCAATGTTTAAAAAAATAATGCCTGAGTTCAATACTTTAATGTTGTTTTCTACAACTGATGATTCTTATCACGGCTCCCCGAATCCTTTGCAATGTCCGCCAGATTTTTCAAATAAATCATTATCATTGTTTTATTATTCAAACGATCGCCCTACCGATGAAATAAATGAAGGCTTTGATGACAATTCTATCGTTTTCAAACCGCGCAATGTCAATAAAAAAGACAATAAAATGTCCGTTTATAATGCTTTATTGACAGTAAAAAACGTAATCAAGGCTTTTACGCCGCCAATCATTCCGCATATAACTAAAAAAAATTTTTCTTAATTAAATAATGGCTTAAATTCAATACTCATGTTTTATCATAAAAACCCATTTAAACTGACAACAAAAGAACAAGTCATGGAAATCATCGGGGTTATTCTATTTTTATCGGTTTTCATCGGTTCATTTCTTAAGGTTTTGTTTCTATAAAAAACGGAACTGAGGTGTTTTGATTAAGCACCCATTTTATAAGTATGATAATAGAAAACATTCTATCTATAAAAGATTCAATTAAGCAATGGCTTAAAAATCAACTTATTACTCAAAAGCTCAACAACCCGTTCGGCTTTTTGATATTGACAACGGTCGGTCTGGTCTTTGGCAGCCTTGTGCCTTTGCTTGGCATAGGCATGAGTGTAGGCATTATTGTAGGTGTCGTCATGCTGCCGCTGATAATTTTTTGTATGTTTTATCACCAATTTGGTATTGCATTCACTCTTGTCGTCGCCTTTCTCGTTCAATATATTGGCAAGTCAACAGAAGCTCCAGTCGGCACTTCACTTGATGGTTTGTTACTCATTATGATAGCTGGTATATTGGTTGGTCAAGTGATGAAAAAGGATTGGTCATTTGCAAAAGACCCCCTCAGTACATGGCTGCTTTTGTGGATATATTTCAATCTTTTTCAAGCCCTCAATCCTTCTCAAGAGTCCAAAATGGCTTGGATGTACACTGTCCGCAGTCTTGCCGTACTGAATTTGCTCTATTTTATAGCCTGTTATGCCTTCAATTCATTTGACCGCATCAAATGGATGCTCAATTTTATAGTTGGATTGGCATTTGTAACGGCTGTTTATGGCTTAAAACAAGAGTTTTTAGGGTTCAGTAATTCTGAAAAAGCATGGATTTATGCAGACCCTGAGCGTTTTCAATTGTTTTATCAATGGGGGCGCATGCGGATATTTTCTCTTTTCAATGATGCTATGACTTTCGGTATTATGATGTCGTATATGGGTGTATTCTGCCTTGTATATGCCACTGCACCGATGTCTTGGAAAGGCAAATCATTCTTGGTGTTCGCCGCAATTTTGATGTTTTGGTCAGCTGCCTATTCTGGCACCCGTACGTGCTTTGCATTAATCCCGCTTGGATTTGGCTTTTTCGCCATGATGACGCTGACTAAAGAAGTGTTGTTTGTTAGTTGTGCCTTCATCGTATTAGGCACAGGCTTGATGCTCAAATCGACATCCAACGCCGTTTTGTACCGCATTCAATCATCTTTCAAACCCAGTGAAGATGCTTCAGTACAGATTCGCTTTTATAATCAACAACGGATTCGGCCCCATATCTATAGCCACCCCATAGGCTTCGGACCAGGTAGCACGGGGCTTTGGGCAAGGCGTTTTACACCCAATTCATTTTTAGCCAGCTTTGCGCATGATAGCTATTATGTAAGATTGGCTGTGGAAGAGGGTTGGATTGGATTGATGTTGTACATGACTTTTTTATTCGTCGCGCTCCGTCGAGCCTTGTATTTTTACTTGCGTGTAGGCGATCCGACCATAAAAACCTTGTACTTGAGCATTATGACAGCCATATTTATGCTTGCTGTCGCCAATTATCCGCAGGAAGCCATCGTTCAGTTACCGACAAGTTTGGTCGTTTACATCTTCTTTGCAGCTATTGTGAGGATGAAGGATTTTGACCAGCATTATCAAAGCGTTGTAAAGGAATTAGGAGTTAGGAATTTTATAACTAATTGATTTTCAATATATTGTAGATAAATTTTGTATTTTATAGAAATTTGATTTCTTTAAAGAGCCGCAATACCCCTCAGTATTACGGCTCTTTTTTTATGAAAAAACGTAATTTTTAGTAACGTGATAATGCTGTGATAGAACATCATTTCATTTGTATGAAACTAATAATTAATCAAATGGTTAATAGGGTGTTTATATAGGTACGTAACCTATTTTTATTGCCTCTTCAGCGTTAAATACTGAGGGGGTAAATTTTTAGATTCTAATTTGATTAATCTAAAGTCGGAATTGTTCTGTATTTAACTTTCAAAAAATGATTAGATTTGTATAAATAAAAAGCTTGTTAAAATGAAAATTGCTAAAAGTGTTTCATTATTAATCCTCCTAACTGCTTTATTTTCATTTGAAATAAAAGCTCAGATAGGACTTTCACCTAATAATTTGCCTAATAAATACTCATTACTTTTAAATAAAAAATATTCACAAACCCTTCAAAATCAAAGACTTACAGCGACTATTCCAACCACATTGCGAAAAGCACCTACTCCCAATATCAATGCGCCTTATTACCAATTTTCAGTAGAAACGATGCCTTTCTTTTGCAAAATTGAATATAAAATGGGTTTGAATAAAAAATTACCTGTAAAATTTAGGCTGGGCGATGTGCAATATGTGGATGAATTAGAAGAAAAATGACAAGTTACTCCACAGAGATAACTGTCACTGCGAGTGGAGCGCGGCAGGAGGTTTATTAAAACGAAAAAGAGTGACTGCTTTTCAACAGTCACTCAAAATATATATTCACTTTTACTCTAGCCAAAAATTATAGTTTCAAAATGTGATAAAGGTTGTATTTCAAATCTTTATTACTTTTAACAGTCAAAATTAGAATGGACAGCCATGACATTTATCTACTTTTGCATTAGGATTGGGCTTCGATAATTGTTTTTTATCTTTATCCACACAATCTTTACAACCCAATACGCGGAACTCTGTACGACGGTTCATCTGATGTTCTTTTTCATCACACTGAACGAGGTCTTTACAATTATTGGTTGTTATTGTCTCGCCATAGCCTCTTGGCACTAAACGATCGCGTTCAATTCCATTATCAACTAACCATTTTACAACTGACTCAGCGCGACGCTGAGAAAGGCGGGCATTGTAAGAAGTAGAACCACGCGCATCCGTATGAGACGCAATTTCTATGATGTAGTTAGGATTGTTTTTCATTAAGTCCAATAGCTTTTCTAACTCAGGTTTTGATTCATCCCGTAGGAATACTTGGTCAAAATCATAATAAATATGCAATAAATAGGCAACTGCATTGGTGTCAACAGTATATTTTGTATCAGAAGGTACAAAATGAGAGCTTTTAGGGTCATTGACAATTACGCCGTTTTTATAAGTAACACCATTGTAATTTCCATCAGCTATACGACCATTAACTTCATAATTTCCTTTCTTATTTTTAGTAGGTACTTCTTTTTTCGTTTGTTTGTTGCCTTCGTCAATTTTAGTTGGAGGAACATCCACAAGAGCCGTTGAAGCTGTAGTCGGTTGAAGGTTTAAATCAACAAGATAAGTTTTGTTTGCTTTCAAACCTTTTGTACAGACTGTATCTGGCGTTACAACTGCTAAGTATTTATCCTTTTCACCCCTCAGTTTGTAGCAATATTCTTTATCTAATGGGAAGCTATAGCGACCTGATGCATCTGTTACAACATTTTTGATAGAATCTTTTCCACCAATGAGTTGAACAGTAGCACCTGGTAAAGG
Organism: Saprospiraceae bacterium; assembly: GCA_043747725.1. Taxonomy (GTDB): domain Bacteria; phylum Bacteroidota; class Bacteroidia; order Chitinophagales; family Saprospiraceae; genus JAAFJT01. The sequence goes on along the minus strand of JAYTON010000002.1, from coordinate 11,596 downwards.
CAAACCCGAAGCCAAATCAAAAACAACACCTTCAACAGTGTGTTTCATCAATTTTTGCAAAGGAATTTCCACAACCGTATTATCTGCACTTGAAGCATCTTTTACGCAGCCTTGCTTAGTAAGAGGCTCATAGCCTTCCATAGACGCTGCAAAATCGCTGCAAGAATTGAATTTCATTTCAACCATTGTTCTACCGTCTTTGCCGGTTTTCATGGTTTTCTTTAAAGAATCCGCTACAACAGTTGCGCCTTCAATAGCTGCTAATGTTACAGCATCATAAACATATACTTTTATTGGTAAAGCTTTTTTAGTAAAGCTATAAATATCGTCACGACCAGAGCCTCCTTGACGGTCAGAGGAGAAGAAACCACATGTGCCGTCGTCATTAAGGCTGAGGGAAAAATCGTCATCTTTTGAGTTGATTGGTGCGCCGACGTTTTCAGGTGCAGCCCACTGACCATTGCCTTTATCATCTACATAAAGGATGTCCATACCGCCTAAACCTAAATGCCCATCAGAAGCAAAATATAGGCGACCAGTTTTGTGGATAAAGGGGAAAAGCTCATGCCCCTCAGTATTAATGCCTTGTCCCAGGTTGATAGGTGGACCCCATTTACCGTTTTCGAGTTCGGTAACATATAAATCCATGCCACCAAAACCGCCTGGCATATCAGATGAGAAATATAATTTCGTACCGTCTTCATTTAAAGAAGGGTGCGCACAAGAGTATTCATCGCTATTGAATGGGAGGCTTTCTTCAGAACCCCAACCATCTTTACCGTTTTTCTTTACGTGGTAAATTTTTAATTTCATAACACCGTCTTCGTCAACACCAGCTTTACCTTTACTGTAATTATTGCGAGTAAAGAACATCTGTGATTGATCTTTTGTAAAAGTAGTGGCAGCATCGTGATATTTTGACTTGATGTCATTAGAAAATGGTTCAGGACGTCCATAAGTGACTTCTGTACCACAGCCTTTGATAGGCACAAAATAGAGATCGAGGAAAGGCTGTCCAGTCCAGCTATTATCGCGCTTAACGGCAATACCTTTATCGCGTTCAGAGGCGAAGATGATACCATCTTTATAAAAAGTAGAACCAAAGTCGTCGTATTGAGAGTTAAAAGTAGCCCTTTTGACGTCATATATGGCTTCGCCTTTGGTTTTCAACTCTTGTTCATAATCACAAGCCTTGCTCATATATTGTCCGCGAATGTCTTCCGGAACGGCTTGGTTAAATTTCACATACCATTCTTTTGCCAAATCGCATTTACCATTGCGCTGGAGCATTTCACCATAATAAAGATAGTGAATAGGCTGCGCTTCAGGCATACGCACGACTTGACCGTAAATAAATTCTGCATTTTCAGAATCGCTGACTTTGCGATAACACTCAGCGAGGTTGATTTTTGCTTCGGCGTTATCTTTGTTGGAATTGATTTGAGTTAATAACTCAATCGCCCCTTGGTAGTTAAGCTCTTTCATAAAGCGTTTAGCTTTTTCAAGCTTCCCTGTTTGAGCTTCAAGAGTACTCGTAAAACAAACAAGTACCATGGCTAGAAGGTAAAAGTTTTTAAATTTCATCATAGCAAGTTAAAATTTCAAAATTTATACAAAGTGAATATGAATAATAAAACAATTTTTACAAATAAATATCTATAAGAATTTGATAATCAGTTTTTTATAAAATAAATCATTTTGATTATTAATATAAAAAATCATACCAAGTTTGAATTAAAGTATTGAGTTTTAAATTCATATAGATAAAACTCAATACTTTATCAAGATTTAAATGGTTAGAAATATCGAGGCGTGACCGTTCGTTTCGTCTTATAGTCAAATTCGTAACCGACCATTACTTCAAATGAACCACCCGCTTTTTTCTGCAATTGAGTCAAAGTATAGTCATAAGAAACACCCAAACGTAAACCGTTAGAAAGGTAATAAGCCGCCCATAAATCCGCCGAATCATAAGAGCTTTTCTTTGTAAAAGCTTCTACAGATGAACGCAATGAAGTACCTATCCAAAGGGTTTCTTGGAAAAATAAAGAAAAGTCTATGTTAAATTCAGTCGGTGCACCCACTTGTTGGAACGATGAATCGCGTTTGTAACGGCTATCAGGTGCAGAGGCTTTAATAAGTAAGGACGGTTTGAAAATCAATGCATTACCACGCAATGGAATAGCACCACCGAGCGTGTAAAAGAAGTGACGAACGCTTTTTGCATAAATCGGCAATTGGTCGGTCCGATTTTGAGTCAAATCATACTCAATCAAACGTGGTACGCCTAAGCCTGTATAGAAATACTTTGTGTAATAATGAATACCAACGCCTACGTTGGGCTTCCATAAATTTGGGTGCAACATGTTGAAAGCATCGTCGCCACCATCTTGGATGTTCAATTTTGTCCAATCGGCTCGCCAATTGTTCATGCTGCCTTGAATACCTATGCTAAGTTTTGCTTTACCGACTGGAATGCGATAAGCATAAGCAATATTGGCATAAATAGAGTTGGTCGGACCAATTTTGTCATTGATCAAACTCATACCTACACCTACACGCTCATTTTTTAAGGGTGTGTGGACAGTTAGAGATTGAGTACTTGGCGCACCATCAATACCCCACCATTGAGTGCGGTGAAGAGCAGTAATGGTCATATGATCTTTACTTCCAGCATAAGCCGGATTGAAAGATAAAGCATTAAACATGTACTTTGTGAACATTGGGTCTTGCTGGGCAAAACTCGCAACAGAAGCTATTAAAAGCAGAGTTAAAAGTGTGATAGATTTTCTCATCGTTAAAAGTTTTAAAGTGGATAAATTCACGGGTTTTGGTATGAAAAGATGTTTTTGTTGAATGGGGGATGTGATTAAAATATATTAAATAATTGCTGGCTTTCACTCATTTTTACATAAAATACTGAGGAGCATGATTTTAATTTATGTATTGCACCCTCTCAGTATTTTTATAAAATTTATTATATTTTTATCTCAAAATTTGCAAATAACCAGTTCTAATGACTTCCCCTGTACTATCGTCTCTAACCCAATAAAAGTACGTTCCGTCTGGTAAATCTTTACCATTCCAAGTACCTTGCCAATCATTTTCGTAGTTCTTAACTTTGAAGATTTCATTGCCCCATCTATTGAAAATAATTAAGGTATTGTTCGGATATTTCTGTAATCCTTCCAAAACAAAGGCGTCATTTTTACCATCGCCATTCGGAGATATAGCGTTATAAACTTTCAATGAATCAGAGCAAGTGACTTCAACAACAACCGTAGCCTCAGCACAAATTGTATCTACACAGACTCGATACCTAAAACTATCCACTCCACAAGCATAAGGCGAACGGCTTGCTGTATATTTTATCAAACCTTGTCGGAAGCTAATGGTATCAGCAGCTCCAAAAAGAGGCGGTCTGATGATGACTAATGAAGTCGGAATTTTACCCCTCAATGAATCATTTTTATAAACACTCAAAACGACTGACCTTCCCAATCGCAATGTGTCGAAATCATTAATGGCTATCAAATTGGTCAGGTTGGTTGTGTCAATTACATTCGAAATTATGGTTGTTGTATCGCACAATCCTGAAGTTCTATTGCAGACCACAATGCACATAGTATCTCTACCTATTGTCAAACCTGAAATTTGTACATTCCGATTTGATCTGCTCAAAACCATGCGCGCATGAGAGCCGTTTTTACCAGGGCAGGCATCATAAATAGTGTCCACTGCACCTGCAATTTGAAGTGTATCAATATTTTTAAATAAAGAATCTTTACCTAATTTAATATTCACTATTTCAACACTGGGTGTAGGTGTTCCTATATTTTGTATGACTGTTACATAAACAGTAGTTGTATCGCATAAACCTGCTGAATTACACAACACAATACAGGCTGTATCGATTCCTTTTGAAATACCCCTAAACTCAACACATTTTGTAGTATTATTCAAAATTATGCTTGAATTATCGTAATTCGTATTAGTGCATGAACCAATATTAGTAACCCGACCACTCAGTAATTCAGTCGTATCAGGGCAATATGTTTTTAATTCTCCTACTTTTATCGTGATAGCATCTATACTTGGCTTAGGTTTTAATGTATCGACTCCTACTTTTACATATAATGTAGTGGTATCGCAGAAACCTGCAACATTACAAATGGCTATGCAGAATGTATCAACTCCTGTAGAGCGACCTGTTACAACGACACATTTTTTTACAGTATCTAATCTAATATCTACATTATTAAAATTAGCTGGCGTACAGAATTTGATTAATGAAAGAGGCGAACCGAATAATTCTGATGAATCAGGACAATAGGTTTGTCTTTCAAAAATCTTCAAACTAATAGTATCAACACTTGGCTTTGGTAGCACATTAACAGGCAATTTAGCTCTTATGTACATATATGTCGTATCGCATAAGCCGGACGCATTGCAAACCCTGATACACGCTGTATCTACACCCGCTGTGACCCCTGAATATGTGACACATCTTGTAGTTGAATTAACGTTAAATTGGACATTTGTTCCAGAATTTCCTGCACATATATTTTCAAAAATAGTCGCACCAAAAGGCGTTACAAAGTCACATTTAGAGCGCGATAAACCTATTGTAATGGTATCATTAAATATATGGGTTCTAAATCCTGTTGAAGTGGAAGGAGCTTTGGTTTCAATGATAAAAGTAGTTGTATCACATGTACCTAAAGTATTACAAACCCTTATACAAGCTGTATCAAAGCCAATTGTCAAACCTTGATAAGTGACACAGCGAGTTTGAGCGTCCAATATAAAATTCACATTTGAGCCAGAACTACCTAAACAGTAATTCTGAAACACATTTATAGTACCTGTTGGAATCGTCAAACCACATTTTTGACGAGAGTTATTAACAGAAATAGTATCTTTAAAGATGAAACTTCCGCCTCTTGGAGAGATAACATTCGGTTTGGCTGTGACAATATAAGTAGTCGTATCGCATGTTCCAGCCGTATTACAGACTCTAACACATGCCGTATCAGTTCCCACCGTTAAGCCTCGATATGATACACAATGAATACTGTTATCTAATGAAAATTGAATATTTGTACCCGAGCTGCTTGGACAGAAATTGTTGAACACATTAATAGTGCCTGTCGGTAGGTTCAAATTGCATTTTGTCCCGATAGAATCTATAAATACAGTATCCATCACAGTAAAACTCCCCCCCCTCAGTATAGCAGTGCCTTGAATGTAAAATATCGTTGTATCACACAATCCTGAAGTGTTACAGACTTCAATACATGCAGTATCCGTACCTACTTTCACGCCTGTATATGTAACACAGCGCGCAACAGAGTCAATAGCAAAAGTAATTTCTGAACCTGAGCGCGTTGGACAGAGGTTTTTGAAAGACTTAAAAGTACCATTAGGAGCAGAAATATTGCATTTTTGACGGTTTAATCCAACAGTTATTGTATCTGTAAAAAGATAATTTCTATAAGGTGAAACTTCTGATGTAATATAAAGATAGGTCGTATCGCAAATACCATATTTGTCGCAAACGCGCAAACAAGCCGTATCTGTTCCTGCGGTAACAGCTTTATAGCTGGCGCAATAGTTGAAAAGGCTATCGAAAATAACGTGAGTCGTTGTATGAGCGCAGAAATTGGTAAAAGTTGCCAATATCGGCTGCCCTAAAAGTTGAGAGGAACTAACACAATAGGCTCGATTCGTATTAACATTCATGGTTTGTCGAACCGTGTCTTTTTGAATGCACACAGCGCCTAAAGTAACCGTATCTCGAACGTTTTTAACGGTATCACGTACTATTAGTTGATGAAATCCAGGATTGACTCTGAATTTCAAACCAGTAGAAGCAATACCATTATTATAGCAAATTTCAGTAGTGCCATTGCGTGAGAGACCCGTTATTGATTGGCAGCTATATGTTCTTCCCATTAATGGAAAGCCAAAAATTAATTGTGCTGTCGTATCAAGTTGCCAATCGCCGGAAGGATCCCATCTTTTCATTGAATCCAGTAATTGATTCAAATTATTAAAACTGGGAATGGAAAAAGTGGTACCATCTACTGTCCATGAGTTGAGTTTAAATGGACCGGTCTCTCCACCTTGATAAATACTATTCAGAAAATAAAGCTGAAACGTATCTTCTCTACAAGGTTGGAAAGCGACATTGAAAGGTTGACCATCTAATAAAAATTGATAGTCAGCAAGAATTTCATAAGTAAAACTATCAACACATATGTTGACGCCACCTATACAGTCCGAACTTTGAGCAAAGACAGAATCTTGTTTGATAAAATTGGTTTGAGCTTCAAGAAAGCTACCCCAGAATAAAATCATGCTAAAAAGTAAAAGTTTTTTCATGTATGCTAGAACATTTTAATCTTAAATCTGAAGCTGCAAATTATATTACAAGTCATTCAAAATCAAATAATTATTTAACCTATAACAATAAATTACTGTCTGAAATTTAAGGTCGATTTGGTTTTTCATGTTATAATATGATGTCACAATTCTAAGATTTTATGAACCGAAAATCGTGCCAATAGAGACACTATATGTGCTAAAAAATCATTTATTAAAATCAAAATAATATATATAATATTGACTTTCAACGAATAATCAATAGTATAATTTCTTTAAATATAAATACTAAAATTATTTAAAAATTGATTGTTCAAGTGCGGATTGGCAAAAGATGAGATAAAACTCAAAGGGGAAGTAATAATATTACAGGGTTTGCAAAATATGTTCCAAAATCAAATTTGAAAACATTAAATAGATAATTTAACATGATTTGGTTAATAAACCTCACTTTTCAATAAAAAATGTCATGTTATTTTTTTAATATTTGAGGTTTTATAGAAGATTAAAACAGATAATCAATGATAAAAAATGACCCATAGATAACGCTTGCTATGCCATTTGTCGTAAAAAATACCATATTCACTTTGCTCAAATCATTTACTTTGACTAATGTATGTTGATAAAATAGTAGTGAAATAAAAGCCAAAGCACCTAACCAATGCATCCATCCGAATGCCCCCCCCTCAGTATAAAGCGTCCAAACAGCTAAAAAAAGAACTGTCGCCGAAGCAAAATGTAAGATACTGGATAATTGCAACGCCGCTTTTTTACCTAATTTAACAGGTACTGAATTGAGATTCAATGATTTATCAAACTCTTCATCTTGCATAGCATAAATTATATCGAATCCAGAAACCCATAGCAATACAATCCCTGAATACATAATTGGTAGAATGTCAAAATGCCCCGTCACCGCCAAATAAGCCCCTAATGGAGCCAACGCCAAACCCAAGCCTAAAATAAAATGGCATAAAAAAGTAAATTGCTTAGTGTAGCTATATCCTAAAATAACCAATAAAGCAATGGGCGATAAAAAGAAGCACAACAGATTGATAAACCAAGTAGTGGCAATAAATAAAAGGCTATTTATGATGACAAATGATAATGCGGCTGTCGGCGAAATAATACCTGCCGGAATCTCACGAACCATTGTACGCGGATTTTTTACATCAATATCTCTATCCAAATAACGATTGAAAGCCATTGCAGCACTGCGAGCGAAAATCATGCAGAGTACAATACACAGTAAAATACGCCAATCTATACTGGATTTTGATTCATAAAGACCTAAAGTAAAACCCACCAATGCAAAAGGCATTGCAAAAATGGTATGGCTAAATTTAATTAGTGATAAATAGTTTTTCATAACTGGATTCTTTTGATTTCCAAAATTAGAATGCTCAATGCCCTCTTTTTGTTCAAAACTTTCAATTATTTCTGAAAATTATTAGTTGACGTATTCACTGCATATCAACCGATGTATTTTTATGACCTGTGGAATCAAAGCTTGATTGCCATCGTTGTAAATAATAAAATCTGCTCGTTTTATTTTTTCTTCTTCGGGTAATTGCTTTGCCATGCGCGCTTCGATGTCTTGCCTTGACAAATTACTCCCCCTCAGTATAACGCGCTCTAAACGCACATTTTGAGGTGCAAAAACAGTAATAATTTTATCTAAATGCTTATAACTATCGCTTTCAAATATCAATGCCGCTTCTTTGACGGTATAAGGTACATCAACCTGTTCATCATGCCAACGGTTGCCATCCTCAAGCACAGCAGGATGCACCACTGAATTTAACTCTTTCAATTTCAATGGAATATGAAATGCAATATCAGCAATATGTTTTCTATTCAATGACCCATCAGGCGAATAAGCCTCCTCGCCAAAGATATTTTTGATACCAGAAATCAATTTTTTATCTTCCACCATCAAAGCCTTCGCTCGGTCATCAGCGTAATAAACGGGAATGCCCAGTGTTTCAAAAATCTTACACACAATGGTCTTCCCGCTACCGATACCGCCGGTGATGCCTATTTTTAATTTTTTCATTTATCTATTTTTCAAATGAAAGCAAATTATGTATGGGTAAATGAAATTAAAATTAAAACACTGTAAATTACTGATAATCAACAACTTACATTGGTTTAACAATATATCCTTTTAGTTTTAATAATCGCAATACACCTTTTTTACCAGCCAAATGTCCCGCCCCAATAGCTGCACACACAGTATTTTGATTTGATAATTCAGTTATCCTTTCAGCCATAATTTCATTGCGGTCATAAATCATCATTTTCCTACTGCCTTTAGCTGTTTGTTTGGCGGCATTATAGAGTTTTAAAATATCGGCTTGTTCATAAATTTGAGCCATTTTCAAAAGTTGCTTTCTAAATTTATTGAAATTTCGAGCTATTTCTTTGAGGCTTTTAATTTGCTCATAAACAGGTATTTCATTCAAGATTTCCAATTGCTCGCTGAATGTTTCTATACCCCTCAGTATTTTGCCATTTTCTTTAGCGAAATGCCAAAGTGTTTCGTCCAAAGACAGCAATCTATCGTTTGATAAAATACTTTGAGTTAAAAAATTAGTAATAGCAATGGGTTTATAATTATCAAATTGCATCAAATCAATCCCTGCTTGTTTTTTCACAACATCATCAATTCGATTGTATAACTTATTGGGAAGCAATGATTTAAGAGTTTCATTTTGAGGAAGAAGCATGGCATTTTCTACTGGAGCAATTTGAGCATCTTCTAAATCAAACTCCGTTGCAAAGACCTCACAGGCTTGTATTTTATCAAAAAAGATTTGCTCAAATTGGAAGGCTCGGGCATCACGTACATGCATAGTGCCGATGATATAAGATGTATTCTCTAACGCCTTACCTCCATTTTCTAATTTAGAAGCAGGGCAAAATTGCCAAACGAGGGTGTTGTTTTTTTTATTCATTTTAATAAAAGTTTCAAAAACAGAAAGACCTATAAGGTTTGAAAAAACCTTATAGGTCGAAAGGGCGAATATATGCAGAAAGATATATTTACTCGTATTTGAAAGGCAAAATTTTTGAATCTTTCACAGTGGAAAGAGTCATAAGCGTTTTCAAACGTTCGATTTCTTCAATTTGAGAAAGCGTTTTGAAAAGAAGTTGCTCGTAAGTAGGAATATCTTTACAAACAATTTTGATTAAAAAATCCGCCTCACCTGTAATGATATAACATTCAGTAATTTCGTCAATTTCCTTAATTTTATCGAGGAAGTTATTGAGGGCATTATCTTTTTGCCAAGCCAAAGAAACGAGAACAAAGGTCTTAACGTTCAGTCCAATTTCTTGAGGATTTACAGCGGCATGATAGCTCACAACAACACCGGTAGATTCTAATTTCTTAACGCGTTCGAGTGTGGGAGCTGGTGAAAGACCAATTTTTTTAGAAAGGTCAAGGTTTGTAATTTTTGAGTTTTCCTGAAGTATTTTAAGGATTCTCAAGTCGATGTTGTCAAATTTCTCCGTCATAACAGAATTAAATTTCGCGTGGGAATTTATCAATATATTTAAATCGGGTGCAAGTTACAGCATAATAAAATTAAACACAAGTTTTTTTCGTAAAAACCTTAAAATATTTTACCAAAAGGCTAATTTGAAGATTTAAATTTACACTTATTTGGCATTTATAAAGGTACAATTAAGACGTCGAAACAAAATTTGGTCTCACTTTGGAATATTATTTCTTAACACAGTAATTACTTGAACCATTTCCAAATTAAATATTAAACTCGCTCTACTAATCTCTCGATTGTTTCGCTCAAATTTCCCATGTTTGTCGATTGCTCTCTTAATGCTTCTTTTAATGAATTTATTTCATCGAATAAGAGATTGTTTATCCGATTGGGGGAAGGTAAAAAAGGGCTGATTTTAGCTCGTACATACCAAATTTCGCGTATGATACTGAGGGGTATCTCGTAGGGTTCATAAAAATTATTATCTGATCGTAATTCTAATAACTTATTGTTTTTCAATTGGTTATATACTCTTTTTGTTACAATATCATCACTTGTTACAATTATATAAACATAGCTATCTTTAATACCCGTTTCCCAAAGGCTGGGTTCGATATAGCTGCAAACGACTTTATCACCTTCAAAAAGTGTGGGTTCCATAGAATCACCCGACACATCGAAGCAACGATGCGTTCCGACCTTATATTTATAATCAGGCAAGGTGAAAGACGGTAGATTTTGAATAAAAATAGGGTCATTCAATTCACTCACGTAACCGCTTTGCGCGGGTACAGGTACGTGCACAATGCGCTCGTCATCGCTCACATCCGTTACCACTGTTAAAACCCTAAAATCTTTATTGTTTTCTTCGCTCAAAATCATTGCCCCTTCGCCCGTGAAGATAAAAATGGGATTCATTTTATATACTTCAACGGCTTTGCGGATTAGGTCAATTGTAACATCTCGTCTGCCCTTCAAAATCTCGCTCAAACTTTGAGGTAGATATTCAAGCTCAAGCGCAAACTGACGGCTGCTTTTTATTATTTTACTATCGCGAAGTCGATTGTGGAACTTGATGAAACGCTGGGTAACAATATTGTTGTTCATTAGAAATGCTTTTTGTTGTATTCGCCATAAAGTTACACTTTATTCCTAATTTGCGGATAAAATTGGTCATTATTTACCCATATTGATGATATTTTTCAGCATATTGAGCTATTGCCATTTAGTTCAGCATTACTCAATTTGCTGAAAAATTATTTTGAATATGCATTAATTATGGTCGCAAAATCATCTGCTTTCAAAGATGCACCGCCGATGAGTCCACCATCAACATCGGGTTGAGCTAAAAGCTCTTTAGCATTAGCAGCATTCATGCTGCCACCGTATAAAATGCTGATAGAGGATGCGATTTCTTTACCATATTTTTTTTGAAAAGTCTTGCGTATAGACTTATGCATGTCTTGCGCTTGCTCTGGCGAAGCTGTCAAACCTGTTCCGATTGCCCAAATAGGTTCATAAGCTACCACTACTTTTTTAATATCTTCATGGCTCAAATGAAAAAGTTCATCTTGAATTTGCTTTGATACAAACCGAGTATGAGTGCTTTTTTCACGTATCCGCAAAGGTTCGCCGCAGCAATAGATAGGTGTCATGGTTTTGGAAAGCAATAAATCTATTTTTTTCACTAAAATCTGCCCCGTTTCTTT
>JAYTON010000001.1:0-27444 GCA_043747725.1 Saprospiraceae bacterium | reverse complement strand
GTGCAAAGCACGCTCAAAGAACTCAAAGTGGATGACAAACCCACCCTTATGGTTTTCAATAAAATGGATTTGTATCGCATTAAATACCACGACGAACTTTTAGATGCTCAGACAAAACAGGAAATTGAAAGGGAGTTTAAAGAAAATATCAAAAATAAATACAATACCGAATGCGTATTTATCTCAGCCGTAGAGCGTGAAAACATTGATGAGTTGCGAGACACAATGACTCGGATGATAAAAGAGCAATATGTTATTCGCTATCCACATCATGCGAAGCAATGGTGAGCAGATATTAGATAGTTAGACTTTAGAAATTAGACCGTTAAAATTCGTTTTACAATAATAAATTAAAATCAAATCTCATGAATCAGAAATTTAAAGCAGCCGTTTTTTCTTTGTTTTTAATGCTTTTTATAACGCCTTTTGCACAAGCACAAGCGAAATTGGATAAAAATCCAGCGTTTCCGGGAGGTAACAAAGCGATGGTCGCGTATTTGCAAAAGAACATCAAATATCCTGAAAAAGCGCGCAAAGCACAGTTGCAAGGCATTATGTATGTCGGTTTTATCGTCAACGAAGATGGCACTATTTCAAATATCGAAATTAAAAAAACGAAGTATGAAATAGTGAAAATAGACGATAAAACAAAAAAAGTAACCATCACTCCAACAGACAAACCGACTGATAAATCGCTCGAAACAGAAGCCATCCGAGTGGTGCAAACCATGCCTAAATGGGAAGCGGGGGAATCGGCAGGTAAGAAAGTGAACGTGGGTTATACCTTGCCTGTTAAGTTTGACCTGAAGTAAATGAAATAAAATATCGGCGAATAAATGCGCCATTCAAAAAGCAATTGTCATTCGACAGTTGCTTTTTTTTATGGTAGATACCCCTCCTGCCGCGCTCCGCTCGCAGTGACAATTTTGAGCAATTTTGACATAAAATCTACAATTTCAATTCTTTATACGTTTAAAATTATTATTCTTTAAATTAACGTAAAATTCATAACGTAATTTTACGTTAAAAAACTATAATAAAAGTTGCAAATGTAAAATGTGTAACGTAATTTTACGTTATGAATTAAAATAAAAAAGTTGACATGGAGAAATTGACGAAAAAAGAAGAAGAAATTATGCAAATCATCTGGCAGCTGGAACGCTGCACGGTGAGCAATATTTTAGACGTGATAGAACGCACTGAAGGCAAACGCCCGCCGCATAGCTCGATAGCGACCGTCGTGCAAATACTTGAAAAAGACCGCCGATTTTTAGATTACAAGGCTTTTGGCAAGACCTATGAATACTTCCCGATTGTGACTAAAGATGATTATGGTAAAAAAACACTCACCAAATTCATCAGCGATTACTTTGAAGGCTCGGCTTCCAACCTTGTTTCTGCCTTAGTAAAAGATGAAAAATTGGATGCCGATGAATTGAAAAAACTGTTGGATTTACTTGACGATTAATAAAAAATCAAAATCACCTCAATGCTGACCTACTTCCTCCAAGTCAATCTCTGTTGGCTCATATTTTATGGGCTGTACTACGTGCTTTTGAGCAAAGAGACATTCTTTAAGCTCAATCGTATCTATTTGATTATCAGTCTGTTATGTGGATTGGCTTTGCCATTTTTTACAGAAAGGCTGAGTCAAATGCAAGAAGTGTCAACGATGCCCATTGTGGAAATAGCGCAGCCCATAGCGCAAAGCATTTCTATTTTTCAAGAGAATATTGAAATGCAAATGCCTTCAACTGAACCTTCATGGAATTTATGGCTAATACTGAGGGGTCTGTATATGGTAGGTATATTTTACTTTTTAACACAATTTGTTGTGGCTTTATGGAGAATTTTCAAGCTGTATAAAAATGGCGTTAAAGAGAAAAATAAAGGCTTCACGCTTGTTAATACTGAGGGGGTCAAAACACCTTTTTCGTTTTTTAAATGGATTTTTATTAATTCTAAAATTGCACAAACCGTTGATTTTCAACACATTATAATGCATGAAAAAGCCCATGTACAGCAAAAGCACTCTTTCGATATTGTCGGCATAGAAATACTGAGGGGTCTGTTTTGGCTCAGTCCGATGGTGCATTTATATGCTCGCAGCTTACGCCATGTACATGAATATTTGGCTGATGCTGCTGTCCTACAGAACACCGAAAAAAAGCAATATGGTCGCTTATTAATCAACCAAACGGCTGCTGGAAGCGGTTTGGTTCTCGCTAATCACCTCAATTTTTCACAACTTAAAAAACGTATAATCATGATGACTCGGAATCGGTCGCAACGGGTGGCGTTGGTGAAATATACTTTGGCTGCTCCCCTTTTTATTGTTCTCATTATCCTTTTCGCTTCACCTAAAAATGGTTTGATGGCTAAAACGGAGGTTTTGAGTGAGAAAATCTCAAATACTGTTGATAAAATCGAAAGAAAAATTGAAAATTCAACACAAGCCAATAAAAATATAAAGCCGAAACCAATAATCATTAAAGTTGATACAGTTAATAAACCGCAAAATAATGGCTTTTTTGACCCAAGGGTTCGATTGGCTGGTAAATTAGAAGGAATTATTAGTGAGAAAACTTTTCATAAGCTAAAGTTTTTAGACCTTGTTCAGCCGCTGTACAATCCTCCGATGGAGTGTAATATTTTAAGTTTTCAACTTATCAGAGTGCCTTTTGGTTCAGGATTGAAGCAGGAAGTAAAAAATACTGGGCAACAATTTAATGATGAAACCTTAAAGCTGATTCAACAAGCAGGAAATGGCGATACATATTCATTCGTCAATATTAGAGGCAAATATCAAGTAGATGTTGCTGCCAGAATTTTAAGTAATGCTGTATTCACCATTGGAGAAAATATGGAAGATTTATTAGGAGTCTATCCTTCAAAAATTACTACTGATTATAAAGACAAAATACCAGAGCCATTCCCTACACTCAATGGTTTAAGAGGCAGCAGTATAGAAATAAAAAAATTCAAAGAACTGAATGAAATGATTCCTTACGAAAAAAATGAGTTTGGATATTTTAAGGCAATTCCTAAAGATTTAGGCGAAATTGAAAGTTTTACTATAAGAATTAAAGATGAAGGAGAAGCCATATTTTGCCAAGGCAATCAATTCAATGACGCTGCTAAACTGTTAATTTCCAATGCTAAACAAGGCAATACCTACCATTTTGATAATATCATATTTAAAATGAACAGCGGAGCCATGTTAAAATGGAATTTAGGTGAAATGTATTTTTCAATGAAAAAAGTACCCGTTGTTGAGTGGTCAACAGGAGCCGAATGGTTTGTAAAGCCATTGCCGCCTATTAATATTTTTAGAGAGGTTCCGGCAGATGCTGAATTATTGACATGCACCATAAATCATTATACAAATGGCGAGTTAAAGCCAGGAGAGCACGTTCAATTTACTGGTTTTACGTGGTCGGAAGAAG
This sequence comes from Saprospiraceae bacterium, assembly GCA_043747725.1. Taxonomy (GTDB): domain Bacteria; phylum Bacteroidota; class Bacteroidia; order Chitinophagales; family Saprospiraceae; genus JAAFJT01. The sequence goes on along the minus strand of JAYTON010000001.1, from coordinate 23,998 downwards.
CAAGTCAATTGTTCCAAAAAGCGCAAATAGGAGATGTTTACGAATTTGCCAATATAAAAGCGAGAAGGCGAGGGCATACCAAAATTGATGATTTTGCATCTATTCGATATAAATTGAATTAAATAAAACATTAAAATCATGCTCACTTACTTCCTCCAAGTCAGCCTTTGTTGGCTCGTATTTTATGGCTTGTATTACAGCCTTTTGAGCCGAGAGACATTCTTTCGTCTCAATCGTATCTATTTAATTATCAGTCTGTTATGCGGATTGGTAGCCCCTTTTGGACAGGTCTTTATTGAAGTGAAAACGACCAGCCCAACTGTCATAATGTTAGAGCCTTTTGTGGTGACGGCTAAGGCTTTTCAGCATAAATTAACGGACAATACTGAGGGGGTCATGTCTCTTCAATTTTTTATTCAACTGGTTTATTGGTTGGGTGTAAGCGTCATGACGGGCAGATTTTTAATAGGGCTTTTCCAAATTTTTAGTATTTATAAAAAAGGTAAAAAAGAAGCTGGCGAAGGCTTTACGACCATTTATACTGAGGGGGTACATTTACCCTTTTCATTTTCTCGTTATATTTTTATCAACCCCAATGTTTTGGAACAAACTGATATTCAACAGATTATACAACATGAAAAAGCGCATGTGACACAACGCCATTCCCTCGATGTGGTGTTTGTTGAAATTTTAAACATTTTGTTTTGGTGGAATCCCATCATTTATTTTTATAGACATTCATTAAGAAATATCCACGAATATTTAGCGGATGCCGCTGTTCTACAATGGGTTGAAAGACCTGTTTATGGGCGGCTTTTAATCAAGCAATCGCAGTCCGGACCTGCGCTCGCTTTAGCCAATCATTTTATTTTTTCACAATTAAAAAAAAGAATTATTATGATGACTCGGAATAAATCTAAACGCCCAGCACTGCTTAAATACGCGCTGGCAGCACCTATTTTTTTAGTTTTGACAATTGCTTTGGCATCACCTAAAACACCTATTTTAGGGAAAGCCGAATCGTTGAGCGATAAAATTGTTTCAAACACCAGTAATTTGTCTCAGAAAATGACCCCTCAGAATTATGAGAAACAAGACACCGTACCAACGGCAATCAATCCTGAAAATATCGAATCAGTCAACATTGAAAAAGACGGTGATGCTGCGAAATCAATTACAATTAAGATGAAAGATGGTTCGATCAAAAAATATGAAGGCGAAGATGTTGAAAAGTTTATGCAAACACAACGTAAATTAGAAGCAGAAAAAAAAGCAACTAATGAACAGGCGAACAAAGTTGAAGCAGAAAAAAATGCTGCTTTGAGTGAGTTAGTTGTTGTGGGTCGTAGCACTCAGAAAAATAGCCCTGTGACCGGACAGTTGAATAAAGCTGAAGCAGAAAAAAGCGCCATGACCGAGCACGCGAATAAAATTGAAGCAGAAAAAAATGCGAATGACCCTGTTTTAAATGATGTTGACGAACTACCTGAATTTGCACAAGGGCAAAAAGCACTTTTTCAATGGCTCGGTCAGAATATTAAATATCCTAAAATTTCAAGAGAAAATAATTTTCAAGGAACCGTTTTTGTAGGATTTGTGGTTGAAAAAGACGGCGCCATAACTGATGTAAAGGTTAAACGGGGTGCGAAAGGTATCATACGAGATACGGTTACTATCATGGAAGTGAATGGCATAAAGGGTAATAAGATAGTTGAAAGAGAAGACTTTTCATTGGATAATGAAGCTAAAAGGGTGATAGCAGCCATGCCCAAATGGAAGCCCGGTAAAAATAAAGGGCAGCCTGTTCGTGTGGCTTATACGCTGCCTATTAAATTCAAATTAGAGTAATTTGTAACTTGTTGATTATTAATATTTTATCTCAATTTGAAAATAATATTGTCGGAGTCACTTCGAGTGACTCCGACAATTATAGACCTAAACAGTCTAACTTCTCCCGAGGGGATGCCTTCGGCATAATGTCTATATCTCTAATGTCTAATTTATGTAGTACTCATAAACGACCACGCCGAGCAATACGACCCCTCAGTATCCACGTAATCCAAGAAGGTTTTATAAAATTTATTTTCGCCAATCGTGCCGCTATCGCCGATGACGATGAGTTTCATACGGGCGCGGGTCATCGCCACATTCATACGGCGATAATCTGAAAGAAATCCGATGTCTTTTTTCTCATTGGAGCGCACAAGCGAGATATAAATGACATCGCGCTCCTGCCCTTGAAAGCCATCAATGGTTGAAACGGTAATATTCAAATTTTGTAATTGGGGGTCTTCTTCGATGTGCTTTTTCATGATTTCTACCTGCTCACGATAGGGAGAAATAATGCCGATAGAGGGTTTTTCGTAGGGGAAGACGTCCATGTATTGGTACAAATGCTCTCTCAAAATAAAAAATTCTTCGGGATTGTAGCGGCTCAAATTTTCTGTATGCTGCTTTTCTTCAAAACCACAACCGGCAGTATCTATAAAAACCACAGATTTTTCTTCTTGAAAATTGGTCAAAATACGCTCCGATACTGAGGGGTGTGCTGTCAACTGTCCATCATAAAACCATTTGTTTGAAAATTGCATAATCGCTTGATTCATACGGTATTGTACATTCAATAAATTGACATTTGACAATCTTTGAATCGCTTTTTCAATCAAAGTAACAGACAAACCACCCCGTTGAGCTTCTACACTTTTCACTGTCGGCGGCAACTGAAACGGGTCACCTGCCAACACAACGCGAGAGGCTTTCAGAATCGGAATCCAAGTAGCTGGTTCGAGGGCTTGAGCCGCTTCGTCAATCACAACCGTTTGAAATTTACGACCTTCCAAAACACCATGTGCTGCTCCCACAAGCGTGCAGATGATGACGTGCGCGGAATCCAAAATCTGTTCAATTAATCGCTTTTCAAGGTCATTTGCCCAAGCGGACATTTCGCGGGCTTCCTGTTTGAGTTCTTCTCGCTTACTTTTAGCATCAAAATCAAATTTCCGTTTGAAAGCCCGTGCTTGACGGCGGAGTTCAGCCGCTTTTATTTTTATTTTCTTAATATTTTTTGATTCGGGATGCGCCGAAAGTTGCCCTTCAAGCGTCAATCGAATAATGCTTTCATCTATCCTCGAAATATTGCCAATCCGCACCACCTGCAAACCTTCATTCGCCAAGCGTTCGGTGAGTAAATCGGCAGCGGTGTTGGAGGGGGCAGTCACGAGGATGGTATTTTCTGTTTGCGTCAATTTTTTCACCGCCGCCACGATGGTTGTCGTTTTGCCCGTCCCTGGAGGTCCATGAATAATGGCGACGTCGTGGGTTTGAGCAATATTTTGAACGGCTTTATTTTGAGATTCATTCAGCTTTTCCATATTCCACAATTCTCCCGTTGGGCGTATGGCATATTGTGGTTTTTTGCCCAATAAAATATCGCGGAGTTCTGCCAATCTATCGCCTTTGGCATTCATCACTTTATCGAGAGCGCGATCCATTTCCATGTAGGTTCTATCGTCGAAAAGCAAGTCCACGCCGATTTGTCCACCACTGAGCCAATCGGGTAAGTCTTTGCTATTCAATATAATACGCATAGAATTTTTTGAAATAAAATGAATCGTTCCATTGAGTTCAGGCTTATAAACATCGCTTTGTTTCGTGAAAAGATTGACCATATTCCCACTTCTAAATTGGTGCGGGTCTTCAGGATTGCCACTGTGTTCGACGGTTACAAACGCCCGTTCGCCATACGTATAGCCCGAAGCCTTGATACTGAGGGGGTACCAAGTGAAGCCTTCAGCCCGCCGTTGCTCAAGCGGTTTGTTCTGAATCACAGTTTTGAAATAATCAAGGTCGGCTTGTTTTTCAATATTTAAAAGCTCTTTTAAGCGGACTAATTCTTCTTGTTTTTCCATAAAAAATAATTTCTATAATTCCATATCTGCACTTAAAATGCCTCAAAATAGAAGTTTTATCAATTTATTCGGATTTATTCGGAGGAAACCCAAAGTAACAAATCTAAAAAGTCCCCCTTTGGGGGATTTAGGGGGCTGCTAAATAATTACTCGTTTTCTAAACATCCTATTGTATATTTGTGTTATAAAGGACGTAAAACACACGTAAATAAAGTGAAAGACAATGGCTAACGAAGTATATCATTATATGGTTGATTTTACCATGCCAGCGGTTCTGACAGAACGATTCACGAGCCGTATTCCCGACCAAAGGGCATTGGTCAACAAATACTTTACTGATGGAAAATTAGTCAGTTATAGTGTTTCTCTTGAAAAGCTCAAGGTTTGGGCAGTCTTTATTGCCGAATCCGAAGAAGAAGTTTTAGAACTTATCCGCGCGATGCCTCTTACCCGTTATATGCAACACGACATCAGCGTCCTCACGTTTTATAATATTTTGACGTCGAGAGTCCCTAATTTTTCTATGAATTGAGTATCTACCAATTGGCACAAACCTATAAGGTTTATAATCAATGAGTTATAAATTTATTTTTTCAATAAATGATTCGAAATAACGTATTGTACAATTATGGATTATTGCGTTAAATTACAAAAAAACCATTTTTGTAAATCAACTCGCCATCCGCATATATTTCACCGCCTTTTGTCATGTCCGTAATCATATCCCAATGGACAGACGATTGATTTTTACCGCCCGTTTGGATATACGATTGACCGATAGCCATGTGAATCGTACCACCTATTTTTTCATCAAACAAAATGTTTTTAGTCATTCTATTTATGCCGTAATTGGTGCCGATAGCGGCTTCTCCAAAACGGCGCGTGCCATGGAGGTCGAATATCTTATCTAAAAAATCTTGTCCCCGTTTTGCCTGCCATTTTTCAATCAACCCGTCTTTTACCCACAGCGTGACATCTTCCACTTCATGCCCATTGTACAAACAGGGGTAGCTGAAATGTACCACACCATTCACAGAATCCTCTACGGGCGAGGTATAAACTTCACCACTCGGCATATTTGTCTGTCCATCTGAATTCATCCAAATCCGCCCCTCAGTTCCAAACGATATATCCATATTTTCTCCCACATAACGCACTGATTTACAACCATTTAGATAATCCACAATGCGCTGTTGCGATTGCCGAACACCCAGCCAAGCTGCCATCGGGTCATCTTCAAAAAGTTTACACGCATTAAAAACAAAATGCTCATATTCACTCAGACTCATGCCTGCTTCTTGCGCTGCGGCATCGGTCGGGTACTGACAAAGGTTGCGTTTCATGCCGCCTTTTTGCCCGCGTTTGGCTGTTCTTTCAAAATAGGTATTAGAAATATCTTTCATTGCTTCACCTCGAATCTTTGATTGCCACCCCTCAGTACCGCCATGGGTGGAGACGATATTGGTATCTTCTCGAAGGTTAAAAGGCGCACGGATATGCAAATAAGCATCAAAAGTTTCCATCGCCATTTTATAAAAAGGGGAAATGGTTTTCAACTGTTCTTCCGATGCTTCGGTGAGGAAAGTTCGACTTTTTTCTCTGAAAATAAAATCGGTTTCTACCACCGCTGCCCCTGCCTTTAAAGCTGCCCGATACACCTCTCTAACGAGGGGTTCGGCAAGCGTGGTGGTTTGGATAAATAGCTTTTCCCCTTCTTTTATTTCAAGGCAATAATTGACCAATAGGTCGGCGTATTTTGATAAAATATGATTCATAATTATTTGATAATCAGTTGTTTACAAACCTTATAGGTTTTTAAAACCTATAAGGTTTAATGCTCACTAATTTTATACACATAAATAAAAACAAAAAAAACGTAACAAGAGAACCCAGTTCCTTGTTACGTTGCAAATTTAAATTTAATATCTCATATTTACTTCACAAACGCTAAACTCCTCTTCACAAACGCCGTCAAGTCAGCTCCTTTGAGCGTACCTTGCGAGATTTGAGCTAAATCGTAAAGGTAATGAGCAAAATTTTCTTTTTCTTGTAAATCCTTGATAGTCAATAATTTATCTACTACCAACGGATGATTGGTATTGACCACCAACGTCATTGAATCAGGCATTGCACCCATATCCATTTGTTGAAATTGGCGCATTTCATTCATGCGGCGCATAAACTCGTTGCGCGTGATTTGAACAGGCTGATCCTCTGGCGAAAGGGCTTTCAATTCGACTTGTACTGAGGGGGTGCCTCTCACCAAGTTTTGAAAAGTATCTTTCAACACACCTTGCTCACTTTCAGTTAAAACAGACTCGCGTTTAGTATCTTTTTCCACCAAATGATCTGCCGTATCCGAATCCACTCGAACGAACGTGACCTCGCCGCCTTTGTATTCGATGTTCTGCATGTAATGGTTGTCAATTAAGGTATCCATATCCAAAACCTCATAGCCGCGCGCCTTAGCCGCTTCTATTTGGGCATCGTGTGCAGGAAGATTGTTGCTGTAAATCAGGACAAGCCGATTGTTCTTATCGGTCTGATTCGTCTTAACTTTTTCTTTAAATTCTTCAAGCGTAAAGTATTGATTATCAACCGTTTGTAATAGAGCGAACTCATTAGCGCGTTCAGAAAACTTCTCATCGGAGATGATACCATATTTAACAAAAACACCAATGTCGCGCCATTTTTCTTGATATTCTTCACGATTGTTTTTGAATAATTCGCTGAGTTTGTCTGCTACTTTTTTAGTAATATATTGCGTAATTTTTTTCACCTCTCTATCGCTTTGCAAATACGAGCGTGAGACATTCAGCGGAATATCCGGCGAGTCAATCACGCCATGTAGCAATGTCAAAAACTCAGGCAAAATCTCCTTCACATTATCGGTCACGAACACCTGATTGCTGAAAAGCTGCACCTTATTTTTTTGTGCTTCGATGGCATTATTCACTTTGGGAAAGTAAAGAATACCCGTCAGATTGAAAGGATAATCCACATTGAGATGAATCCAAAAAAGCGGCGCCGGGCTGTAAGGATACAATTCACTATAAAAGTTTTTGTAATCTTCATCTGTCAACTCGCTCGGTGATTTTTTCCAAGCGGGTGCAGGGTTATTGATGATTTTCGGAACATCAACGTCATCTTTTTTCTCAGTGCCGAAAATGATATTGACGGGTAAAAACTTGCAATATTTTTCAAGCAAACCCTCAATTTTATACTCATCAATATATTCCAACTCATCGTCAGCAATATGCAGAATGACATCAGTGCCGCGTGACGTTTTGTCAGCCTCTTCAATGGCGTATTCAGTCGTGCCATCACATGTCCAACGCACCGCTGGTTCATTTTTATAAGATTTTGAAACGACTTCCACTTGCTTTGCTACCATAAAAGCCGAGTAAAAACCTAAGCCGAAATGCCCGATGATAGCCCCTTCTTTATATTTTTCAATAAATTCAGAAGCACTCGAAAAGGCGACTTCTGAAAGGTAGCGTTGCGCTTCGTCAGCGGTCAAGCCGATACCTTTATCGCTGATAGTCAATGTTTTAGCATCTTTATCTATCCTAATTTCGATGCTCGTATCGCCCAATTCGCCTTGAAGATCGCCTCTTTTGGCGAGGGTTGTCGCCTTGGTTGTCGCATCCACAGCGTTTGAAACCAACTCGCGAAGGAAAATCTCTTGGTCGGAGTAGAGGAACTTTTTAATAATGGGAAAAATGTTTTCCGTTTGTACAGAAATGTTTCCTTTTATCATATTTTTATCTTTTTGGATTAAGGATTTATGGAATGTGTATTTTTATATAAAATGAAGACTCAAAAGGGATGCCACGCCAAATTGACTGACAAAATGACATTTTTTTTAAAATTTATTTTTCGTCTATACTTTTTAAAACAATTTAAAACTTTTTTTCAAAAATAATAAACAAAATTTGTTTTTAAAAACAAAATGTTTATCTTTGTGACGAAATGTTTTCCTACTGGGATTCCTTCGGAATAAACAATAATGGTAAAATTTAAAACTTTTAAAAATGGCAGTCGATAAAAGCGATAAAGAAAAAGACTCTAAACTCAAGGCATTACAAATGACACTTGACCGCTTAGACAAAACGTATGGTAAAGGAACAGTCATGCGTTTGGGCGAGAAGCAAGTATTAGAAGTAGAAACTATTTCTACTGGCTCAATCGGGCTTGATATTGCGCTTGGCACAGGTGGCGTTCCGAAAGGCAGGATTGTTGAAATATATGGTCCAGAATCGTCGGGCAAAACGACTTTAGCCATCCACATGATTGCCGAATGTCAGAAAAAAGGTGGTGTAGCAGCTATCGTAGATGCTGAACATGCCTTCGACCGCTTTTATGCGGAAGCTTTAGGGGTAGATGTGGACAATCTTTTGATTTCTCAACCTGATAACGGTGAGCAAGCTCTTGAAATTACTGAAAATTTGATTCGTTCGGGTGCTGTTGATATTATTGTCATTGACTCAGTAGCTGCTTTGACGCCACGCGCTGAAATTGAAGGCGAAATGGGAGATTCTAAAATGGGTTTACAAGCGCGTTTGATGTCACAAGCGTTGCGAAAATTGACTGCTTCTATTGGTCGCACCAATTGTTGCTGCATTTTTATCAACCAATTGCGTGAAAAAATCGGCGTTATGTTCGGTAATCCTGAAACGACTACGGGCGGGAATGCTTTGAAATTCTATGCATCAGTGCGTTTAGATATTCGTAAATCAGGTTCAGCTATTAAAGATAAAGACGGCAATTTGACGGGTAATCATGTGAAAGTGAAAGTCGTAAAAAATAAACTCGCGCCACCTTTCCGCACAGCAGAGTTCGATATTATCTTCGGTGAAGGTATTTCAAAAGCAGGTGAAATTGTGGATTTGGGTTCTGACCTCGATGTGGTTCAAAAATCAGGCGCATGGTACAGTTATAAAGGTACCAAAGTGGCGCAGGGTCGTGAATCTGCTAAACAATTTATCCTTGACAATCAAGAAGTAGCCGATGCAATGGAAGCTGAAATTCGCGCTAAAATTGCTGAAACGCCTTCAAAAATTCCTGTAGAAGTAGGAACAGCTGATGATGATGAATAATTATAACAATAAATTGACATAAAAAAGCCTTTCTCGATTGAGAAAGGCTTTTTTTTATGTCAATTAAAACAATTTGTTACTCTTTAATGCCGCCCGGAATTTGCTCAACCCAACACTCTAATTGAAGTTTTACTGTGCGCGGCGTGCCGTTTGTTTTAACCGTAATAATCGGTTTTTGAGGGCCTGCTTTATTTTTAGCCATGTATTTTACACCAATAGTCGCTTTACCCCCAGGCTTTATCGGCTCTTTTGGAATAGTCGGAAGCGTACACCCACAAGAACCTTCTGCATCAATGATGACCAAATCGGCATTTCCATTATTGGTAAATTCAAAAAATTTCTCAACAATAGCATCTTCTTTTATTGTTCCCAAATCAATTTTCTCTTGTTTGAATTTGATTTTAGCCGTTTTTCCTAAGGGTATATTCACTTTTTTAACCGATTTTGCCGGCTGCGTCGTTGATTTCGAGCTGACTTTTACTTTGGTCGCTTGTTGAGCATACCCCTCAGTAAAAAGTGTTAGAATACATATTATGGTGATAAGAATAGTGCTTTTCATTCTTGTTAGATTAATATAAAGGTGAGAAAATTCTTTAAAATATTGGTAAAAATAATATCCCTCAGTAGGAAATAGTCATTCGATAAAAACTATTTACCTTTGTTCGAGGCACGTAATTAAGACTTTTATCCAAAAAAAAGTCACCTTTTTGAAAATTTAAAACAACATTAAAAAATGCCTAACCAAAACCTTTTTTCAGAATTTGCTCCCGTATCCAAAGCTGATTGGCTTGCCCGTATTGAAAAAGACCTCAAAGGTCGCCCGATTTCAGAACTGACTTGGGAATTACCCTCCCTCCTTATTGACCCCTTTGCACATGCCGAAGACTTTGCAGAACTACCCGAATCCATTGCACATAAAACGTCGAACACTTGGGAAATCGGTGAGGATATTGAAGTTTTTAACAGCGATTTTAAAGCAGCTAATAAACAAGCATTAAACGCTCTGATGGGTGGTGCAAGTGCTATTAATTTCATTTTTGACAACTACCCTTCTGAAAATCAACTCATTACGCTTATTGAAAATATTGAATTGGATTTCATTTCTATTCATTTTACTGAAAAAACAAATACTACGAATCCTTTAGATTTTCTAAAAACGCTACATTCAACAGCTATAAATCAAGGAAAAAACCCTCAATCGTCATTGCGAGGCACGAAGCAACTGAGGGGGTCAGTTTCATACAATCCTTTAATTGAACAACAAAAAAATGGACATGAGGCAGTTGAAGTAATACAATGGACAAGTCAGAATTTGTCCCAATTTAAAGTGTTGAGTATTGATGCAATGCAATTTTTCAAAGGCTCTGAAAATGCGGTTGAAGAATTAACGCAGACATTAGTTAACGCTAATAATTGCATTAATTTATTGAAAAACAAGGGTTTAAATATCGAAAATATAAACCATTTTATAAAATTTAATTTCAATATTGGCATCAGCTATTTTATTGAAATAGCTAAACTCCGAGCATTCAAATTACTTTGGGCAAATGTGCTATATGCGCATGGTATTACTGCTTCAACACATTCGGATTCAAAAAAATTAGCTCCAATTATATATGCTTATATTTCTCCCGAAACGCAAGTAGAAGATGTTCATAACAATAAAATAAGGGCAACTACTCAAGCCATGAGCGCGGTTTTGGGCGGTGTAGAGATGCTCACGATTGCGCCAAGCGATGCTTTGAATTCGGAAACAAGTGATTTTAGTCGCCGCATAGCCCGCAATGTGCAACATCTTTTACAGATGGAAAGCTATTTGGATAGAGTGGCAGACCCTGCGGCGGGTAGTTTTTACATCGAAAAATTGACTACTCAAATAGCTGAAACGGTTTGGCAACGGTTTCAAGATAAAGCATGATAAAATTTTATACCGCTCTCTCAATCGGGCAAGTCATGCAATGCGAGCCGCCTCGTGCGCGCGATAATTCATTGGAGGGCAGCGTGATGATTGTATTTTCAATATTTTCAATTTTAACAAGACCTTTTTTAAGATCTTCCAAAAGCTTTTTAGCAGGATAAATTTTATAGCCGTAATCTACAAAAGCTTCTTCGGTTTTGGGATTGCGGTCATACGTGAGCGCAACACCTGGCTTGAGTGCTACGAGATTGCAACCATCAGTCCATTGTTCCCGCTCTTGATAGGGTGATTCACCATCGCCGGCAAGGATAAATTTCATTTTTGGATTGATTTCAGCCCTAATAAAATCTTTTACTGAGGGGTAATAAGTAGAACTACCATTGGAGCGAAGTACCTCAACATTACTGCTCAAACCATCAATGACAATCGGCTTAAATGCTGTGATATGATTATGATTGATATGCGTAAAAATGGTATCTATGTGCATATAGGCGCGGTCTTGAGGAATATTCACTTGCACCACGTTTTTGACTATCCCTTTTTCAAAAAGCACTTCACTCAACAGTTTTATAGTGTAGGCATTTGTGCGCTCGGAGCAACCGATGAGTAGGTAATCTTTATTAAGCATCATGCAGTCGCCCCCTTCAATGCTCACAATTTCGCCTTTTTTTGAAGGCGGAAACTGGTCAACACGATTCAAATTAATAATTTTACCCATCTCTCTACACTCTTTAAAAATAGGATGTGCGAGAAAAATAAAACGGGCGAGGAAGTTTTCTCTGAATCGCGCCATCTTCGCTGCTTTCAAAATCAAAATATGGTCATTCACCATCACGGCAATATCGCGGGTAAAAATAAAATTCGGAATAGGATCGAAAAGGATATGTTTTTCACGTTCCAAATAACCTGTTATGAGCGTATCTGAAAGGTCTTCATTACTCAAATCGGAGAGTAAATGCGCATAACTTGTAGGCAATTCCTCATAATCAATAATTTTTTCAATCATATCCTTCTTCGTCACATCGTCTGAGTCAAGGGCTTCAATGAGGAGTTGGCGCGTTTCCAAGACATTTTCTTCGCCTAAAAAGGCTTTCAAAACATTTGTAAAAATATCGTGTTCTTCTTGCATATTAGGCAAATGCACAATATCATCGAACAATAATTCCTCCGCACGACGGGGCGAAATGCGCGAAATTCCTTCATCGGGACGATGAACAATGACCCGTTTTAAACGGCTAATTTCGGAAGAGACCTGGATAGTTTTAGTTTCAATTGACATAAAAAAAATTTCTTTCGATAATAAAAATGGGTTTCATCGGGCATCAAAGTGGGTGCAAAGATATATAAAATTTGCTCTCATCATTTGATTTTCACCAATTTGAAATCGGATTGTACCCCTCAGTATTTTCACTCATTTCATTATCTTTGTAATGCTTAGAATACTTTTTTTATTGTTAAATTATACAAATTGTTTTAAAACTATGCAAATTATTCGCTCTAACGAAAACCATCTTGACGAATACAAATTTGTCGCTCGGCAGTCATTTATTGATGCTTTTGAAAGAGCCAGTGAGCCTGAAAGTTTCAAATTATGTGTAGAAACGGCCTTTTTGCCAGATGTACTGAGACGTGATCTTTTGGATACCCAAACAGCCGTATATTTTCTGAAAATCCTTGATGGCGACACAGCAGGTTATGTCAAGCTGCGATGGGATAGGTCGGAAGAGTTTTTCCAAATGAAAAAGCCCTCGAATTGCAACGCATTTACCTCCTTGAACAATATTGGGTAAGGGTTTTGGCAAAATTCTCTTGGATTACTGTGAAAAATATGGTCAGGAGCATGATTTTACTTGGATTTGGTTGGTTGTCTGGTCTGAAAATTACAGTGCCATTCGCTTCTATGAGCGCGAAGGTTGGGAAAAATTTGCTCAAAAAGAATTCCAATTCGGCAATGAAATCCACCACGACCCTGTGCTGCGTAAATACTTAGGCAACGATGAAATATAAATGATGACTGATGCATCTCTTTGTAAGACGTCGTTGTTTAGATTAAAAAAACGTTAATTCCTTTTTATAAAATCCTTGAAAAGATTTTAAGAGTTTATATTGCATCATTTTCAACCAATTATACGCCTTACCAACGCTTGTGACGACAAAATTAAAAATTACATATCGCCAGATTTTCTCCCTTGCGCTGCCGCTGATACTCGGTAGTGCAGGTCAAAATATTGTTGCTCTTACCGATAGCATGTTTCTTTTTTATAAAAGTGAAGAAGATTTTGCGGCGATAGGCTATGTAGGTGTTTTTTATTTGGTGATAGCAGCAATTGGTTATGGTTTTTCAAAAGGCGGTCAAGTGATGATTGCGCGGCGCATGGGTGAAGGCAAGCCAGAAGAGGTAGGGCGTAATTTTTTCGATATGCTCTATTTTGAGCTGGCATTAGCCTTGTTGATGTTTCTTTTTATGCAATTCGGCTGCCCGTATTTCTTCAAATTATTCATAAAATCGCCTGTTATTTATGAAAAAAGCATCGAATTTTTGAAATATAGGTCATGGGGCGTATTTTTTAGCTATGGCGGTTTAGCGATGATTGCGCTTTACACAGGGGTTGCTCGGGCGAAATTTATTATGATTGATACAGGTATAATGGGCGTTTTGAACATTTTTTTATGCTATTTATTGGTTTACGGCAAGCTCGGTTTTCCTGAAATGGGCATTGGAGGCGCGGCTTTGGCGAGTACGGTGGCGGAAGGTGTAGCGTTTGTGATGTTCATCATCTACATGTATTTTGATAAAAAAGCGGAAGCTTACCATCTGTTCACCCCTCGAAAAGTGGATTTAAACATCATCAAACAGCAAATGCTGATTGGCATCCCTTCAGTAGCGCAGCCTGTTGTCGGCTTAGGCAGTTGGTTTGTTTTTTTCAGTATTGTTGAAAATAATTTGGAAGTGCGCGATTTAGCCATTACGAATTTGGTGCGCATGGTCTATCTTTTCCTTTCCATACCCAGTTGGGGTTTTGCTTCTACGATTAATACATTGGTGAGCAACGTCATAGGTCAGCGCGATTTTGCCAATGTGATGCCTACGATTTGGAAAACGGCAAAACTGTGTCTGGGTATTACCATGATAATCGCTATTCCGATTTTAATTTTCCCATTTCAATTCCTCGAACCTTTACTAAAACGAACCGGAGAAGCCACTTTGCTAAGAGATGCCGTTCCGATTTTGCACGTTTTGCTCGTCATATTAGCTATTTTTAGCGTTGGCGGCATATTTTTCAATGCTCTGGCGAGTACAGGCGCAGCGTTAATGGGCTTGGGTTTACAGTTCCTTTGCGCTATTTTATATCTGACTTTTATCCATATTGTCTTAGTTTATACTGAGGGGGGGCTGCCGTGGGCTTGGGCTGCCGAAGTTTTTTATTGGGGTGTGATGATGGTTGTGACCGTCTGGTATTTAAAATCTAATCGATGGCATTCTTTGAAAATGTAAAGTAAAGAGTTGAGATAATATACGACGAACTTGCTGCAAGTTAAAATACACTAAACTGCTATCTCACTTCTCCGCTTTTCCCATTCCCAAGCTGTCCGCATAATATCTTCGATAGTCCGTGTAGGCGTCCAACCGAGGAGGTTTTTAGCTTTATCATTATTAGCATATATCGACACCACGTCACCCGGACGCCGAGGTCCAATACGGTGTTTAAATTTCACACCGTTCACTTTTTCAAAAGCATTTACAGCCTCCAAAACCGTGACACCTTCGCCAATGCCGAGGTTGAAAACTTCATAATTGTCTTGATTATTGCCCTTCATCACGTACTGCAAAGCCTTTGTATGTGCATTTGCCAAATCCATAACATGCACATAATCCCTAATGCAAGAGCCATCGCGTGTTTTGTAATCATCACCAAAAATGACGGTTTCCGCCCGTTTTCCAATCGCTGTTTCGGTGATGACAGGCACTAAATTATTGGCAATATTGCTCGGAGATTCTCCTATCAAAGTGCTTTCGTGCGCGCCTGCTGGATTGAAATATCGAAGCGAAATGGCATTGACAAAAGGTTGAGTCATTGTAAAATCGCGGATAATATCCTCACCTATTTGCTTCGTGCGGGCATAAGGGCTTTCGGCAACTTGAAGAACCGTTTTCTCCGTCACAGGCAATGTTTTGGTATTGCCGTAAACAGAACAAGAAGAGGAGAAAATGAAATATTTAATACCGAACCCCTCAACGCACGTTAGGATATTCAATAGGCTATTCAAATTATTATGGTAATACATAATCGGTTTTTCAACAGATTCGCCCACTGATTTAAAAGCCGCAAAATGAATAATGCCTTTAATATCTGGATTTTCATTAAAAATATTGCGTGTTTCTGCCATATCGCATAAGTCTACTGCATAATTTTTTATTCTCTTCCCTGTAATAGCTTCAATGCCATCCAATACTGAGGGGTCAGAATTGCTTAAATTATCAGCGGCTATGACCTCAAAACCGTTGTCAATCAAATCAATAATTGTATGACTGCCAATATATCCACAGCCGCCTGTTACCAATACCTTATTCATAATTAAATTTATTTAAAAGTTTTTGAATGTACCTTTATGCCTCAAAGTAAATAGATTTTTGAAAATATTTCAATAATCAAATTACGGCAACTTTATCATTATATCAAATATTAATCCGTAAAATTAATGAATTTAACAATACTTGTAGCAGAAGTTATTAAAATTTCAATAAAAGCTGGCGTAGAGATTTTAAAAATTTATAATACACAAAATTTTGAGGTTCAATACAAAAGCGACAATTCACCCCTCACTATCGCCGATGAAATCTCCAATAAAATTATTACTGAAGAATTGTTAAAATTAACACCTCATATTCCAGTCGTATCGGAAGAAGGGGCGACTATTCCCTACTCAGAGCGGCGACATTTTGAATATTTTTGGCTCGTTGACCCCTTAGATGGTACGAAAGAATTTGTCTCTCGGAGCGATGATTTTGCAGTCAATATTGCTCTTATTCATCATGGGCGACCCGTACTCGGCGTTGTTTATGTGCCTTGTACTGAGGGGGTATATTTTGCCGTTAAAAATGAAGGCGCTTTTAAAATTGAGAATAATTTAAAAGAAAAAATAAAATGTAATATCTTTAAAGTCAACGGTTTAAATCTTAAAATCCCTGTTTCACGCTCTTATCTAAACGAAGAAACTGAGACGCTCATTGCTAAAAGTTTCAATGCACCCATTCTAATTCCGAGAGGCAGTGCCTTAAAATTTACGGATATTGCGGAAGGTAGCGCAGATATTTACCCGCGCATCGGTACCACGATGGAATGGGATACCGCCGCGCCACAAATCATTGTGGAAGAGGCGGGCGGAAAAATCCTACATCTCGAAACACGCGAGCCTTTGGTTTATAATAAAGTAAGCCTTAAAAACCCTAATTTCGTAGCGATGGGTCAAATAATTGAATGATTTAACTGCCTTATGAATCGAGAATTCCTTGTCAATATCATCTTTTTAGTGGCGCTCAATCTGCTCATCAAGCCGTTTTTCATCTTCGCCATTGATAGGAATGTTCAGAACCTGGTGGGCGAGCGCGCCTATGGTGTTTACTTTTCATTGGTGAGTTTTACGGTCATGTTTCAGATAATTAATGACCTCGGGATTCAGAATTTTAATAGCCGTGAAATAGCCCAACATCGACAGCTCTTGGATAAATACTTTTCCAACATTATTATCCTAAAATTTTGTCTTTCAGTTTTTTATATATTCTGTATTATAGTTATTTCATTTATTTTCCAATATGATATTGCCCTCTTTCCGCTCATTTTTTACCTCGCTCTGAATCAAATCCTCTTTTCATTACTTGGTTATTTGCGCAGCAACGTTGCGGCTTTGGGCTACTATCGGATGAACAGTCTGCTCACGGTGCTTGATCGTTTGCTCTTGATAATGGTCTGTTCAGTTCTTATTTTTACTGAGCCATTTAGGTCGCATTTTGAAATCATGTGGTTTGTTCATGCTCAAAATGCTACATTATTTTTGACGTGCATCGTTGCTTTTGCAGTCGTTTTCAAGAAAGTAAAAACGGTGAAATGGGTTTTCAATACGCCTTTTTTCCTTTCTATACTGAGGGGGTCACTGCCCTATGCTTTGGCAATTTTTTTAATGACGATTTACACTCGCACGGATGTGGTGATGATGGAACGGATGCTACCCGATGGCGATAGGCAAGCGGGTATTTATGCGTCCGCTTATCGCTTGCTCGATGCGGTGAATATGCTTGGGTTTCTTTTCGCAGGCTTGCTGTTACCGATGTTTTCGAGGATGTTAAAGGCAGGAGAATCGGTTGTGCCATTGTTGCGATTCAGTTTTCAAGTTATTATGGTGGCGGCGGTGATTTTGGCGGCGGCGACATGGTTTCACCGAGCTGATATTATGCATTTATTGTACAAAGAAGCGACACCTTTTTCGGGCGATGTTTTAGGGACTTTGATGTTCTCATTTGTAGCCATTAGCGGCACTTATATTTACAGTACGCTGCTGGGTGCGAATGGTAGCGTTCGGAAAATGAACCGCGTTTTCATCATCGCTATTGCCTTGAATATTGCTTTGAATTTTATATTAATTCCCTATCAAAAAGCTTTGGGCGCAGCCATTTCAACGTTGACAACTCAACTGTTTGTCATGATTGGCATGATTGGGCTGGTTAAAAAAGAGTTTAAAATGAGCCAATTTAAACAAAATGTGCAGCCAGATAAAAAATGGATGCTTCAATTGATTGGCTTCATTTTAAGTGCATTTTTAATCAATTTCATTATAAAATCAAGCAATTTTATAGAAAATTGGGTTATTCAGTTGATTATTTCTATGCTTTTCAGCTTTATGGTTGCCTTCGTTTTGGGTTTATTAAATTATAAAAAGTTGGAGGTTTTATTGAAAGAAAATTTAAACAAATAGTTTTATATAAAAACGTCACCAATTTGCGTATTTTTCATAAAAACAAAATTATCAGACTCCAATTTCTTATATGAAAAATAGGTTTCAATATTATTTAAAGCAGTTAAATCTCCATTTTTTTCAATAAAATAAGCACTGAATCCTGCCTCTGTGAGTATTTTAAACGCTTGATAATGCCCTTCATTTTTATTTTTATCGGTTAAAAACTCCATGATGATAGTGGGATTTTGATGAGCTAAAACAGCTTTCGCTCCTGCTATCACTTGCGCTTCTGCTCCCTCAGTATCAATCTTAATAACAGCATTTTTCAAGGCAAATTTTTTAAAAACGGCATCTAAAGTGATGCCTTTGACGGTATTTTTAAGGGGCTGAAATCTTTTAAACCATTTTTCATGTTCAAATTGAGCAACGTGCAAGGTATTATATTCAGAGTATAAAACAGGGAATTCGTAGAAAGTTAAATCCATTTCCGAATCAGTCAAGGCATTGTGAAATACTTGAATATTGGAGCGATTGTCTAAGTTCTTTTTCAATAAATCAAATGTCCCTTTCGCTGCTTCAAAAGCGTAAACCTTAGCGTTTTCACCGATTAAAAAAGAAGCCAATAATGAAAAATAGCCCACATGTGCGCCGATATCCACAAACGAAATCTCTTTGTTGTTGGCATTATTTTTAAAAAATTGAATGAGAAAACGGGCTAATCGAATCTCAGAATCGTGCGCCTTACCGCCTGTCAAGTAAATATCCATGCCCGAAGGCAGCAAAATACTGAGGGGATAATCCATAAAGGTTTGGGCTTTGCGGAGTGTCCCTTTTTTAGTAAGCTGAAACGTCACCGTTCTGAAAAACTGAGCGGACACGTAGCGCAACGGATGATGGAACAAGCGTTGAAACTTACTGGCTTGAGCCAATTGTTCTACTTTGTCTAAATTTTTTTCTAATTCTTGAAAATTCATTCCTTTGGTTGCCGCGCTATCACTCGCAATGACATTTAATGGTTTTGCATATTTTTTTTAGAAATCGGGCAAAATTACTTTGTACAAACATCTTTTCAATTTAAAGCCCTTGTAATTATGACAGTAATTGTAATGGAAATAAGGTTTTTAGATTTAAAATTATAAAGAATGTTCTACACATTTGCATTAGAATTTTAATTATAATAAATCAACATCTTAAAATTAAATATTGCAGGGTATGTAAATGTCAAAATAATATTCTACTTTTGAAAGTAATTGAAAAAAAAACTATATTAATTTTGGGTTCTGAAATAAATACCCCAAATTGGTCAAAATTTTGTGTCCACGATATTATTAAGACAACGCACGATTAACGGAATCTTAACAACAAGGTAAGAACTTATATGAGAAGCTAAACGTTATTACTTTAACCAAAACATAAGCGTCGAATATGATTGCACGTGACTTGATTTCTGAAGATATTGTCTCATTGAAGACGTCGAATACCGGTGATGATGCCCTTGCTCTGATGAGTGAATACCATGTCCGCCACCTACCTATCGTGAATAATAAGCAACTATTGGGCTTGATATCCGAAGAGGAAATTATGGAATTCGATGCGGATGAACCCGTCGGCTCTTACCCGCTCAAAATGCTCCACCCTTATGTGAATGACCGCGACCATATTTATGATATTATGCGGTTGCTCAACGAATACCGCTTGACGGTGATACCCGTTGTGGATAAAGAAAATGACTACCTTGGGGTTGTGTCTTTGCACGACCTTTTGAAATATTTTGCTGAAAGTGCTTCGTTTTCTGAACGCGGCAGTGTGATTGTTTTGACTGTGAATAAGCACAATTATTCTCTCGCTCAAATTGCTCGAATAGTCGAATCCGAAGGAGCTATTATTTTGAATTCCTTCGTCACTTCTTCTCCTGATTCTACAGAATTACAAATTACTTTAAAAGTGAATCGCCCTGATATTAATACCATATTAGCCACTTTTGTCCGTTTTAGCTACGATATTACAGCTTCATTTAGCGAAACGGAATATATGGATTCGCTTCAAGAGCATTATGATTCTTTGATGCATTATCTAAACGTTTAAAATATGCATATGCGGAATGGGAGTTCCGCACAACTAAAAAAAACTTCTTGAGAGCCATCATGCTTTCAAGAAGTTTTTTGTTTTAACTCTCTAAAAAATAATATCTTTATTACATCAATTATAATTCATCATTTCCTGAAATGATTTGTTTAATTATATCGTTTTCATGTAAAAACATTGACAATGAAAAAACTGATACTCCTATTATTAACTCTCCAAACTTTTTTTTATACAAAAGCCCAAACGCTAAATGTAAGTGAAGAAATTTATATCGGTGGCTCGGAGGGCTACGGTATTATTGGCAAATACAGTGACCGCGTGCTGTTTTTTAACCTCGATAACAACAAAGTCAAACTCAAGGCTTTTGATAATAAACTGCATAAACTGTGGGATAAAGACATTGAGCCTGACCGTAAAAACAGTGCAAAAGTGCTTGAAGTGCTTGGTAATAAGCAGGAATTTAATGTCATTTATCAATTCCGCCGCAAAGGCCATAATTATATAAAGATTCACAAATATGATGCGCAGGTAAAGTTGCTCGACTCCGCAATTATTAGAGATTGGGGGCGCAATATTGTGACGCCGACTTTTCAAACGTTGTTTTCTGAAGATAAAAAAACGATGATGGTTTATGAAATTGAGAACAGCACGACAGTCAATGCCTTGGCTATTAATCTTGATTCGTTGCGCCCAATTTGGTTCAAAACTTTTGAAGTAAAAGATTGGGGTTATGATAATAGTTTGCATCAAGTGATTGTCAATAATAATGCGGAAGCATTTTTCATTCAAGAAGAAAATAATCGTTTAGGTTCGATAGATAAACATCGGTTTATTTTTAAACAAATCACTCAAGGCGAATTGAAGACTTTTGAAATCCCGATGAAAGATTATTGTAATATCAATACAAAATTTAGATACGATAATGTCAATCAGCGCATGACAGGCGCAGGGCTTTATTCGACTAAAGGTTATGTTAAAGCGCAAGGGTATTTTCTACTGAATATCCCCCCTCAGTATGACACCTATAAATACTACTTTCAACTTTTTGATGATGAATTTGTCACGGCTTTATTCGGAAAAAAAATAATAGATAATAAAGGCATAGCCGATTTGCAAGTTCAAGAAATAGTGCATCGGAGAGATGGCGGCATCCTCGCTATCATTGAGCAAGTGCGCGAAATAGAGCGTCAACCCCTTTCATCAAGCGGAAGACTTTTTTTTAGAGGTGATGGCGTACGTACTTCGGTGGACTATTACTACGATAATATATTCGCTATTTCTCTGAGCTTAGAAGGTACAACACATTGGAAATCAATATTTTATAAAAAACAATCTTCTCAAGATGATGAGGCGCGTTATTGTTCTTATTTTTTAGTCAAAACACCTTCTGCCTTGCGTTTCCTTTTTAATGATGAAATAGAACGCTCCACAACCGTCAGCGAATATGTCCTCAATGGCACTGGGCAAGCCGAACGCCATGCCATCATGAATACTGAGGGGCAAGACATAAATCTCCGTTTTAGGGATGCTTTGCAAGTGTCTGCCAATGAAGTTATTGTACCGAGCGATGATAGGCGACACGTAAAATTGGTGAAGATTCAGTACTAATTTATTGAAAATTAATACCTTTGCCGCGTGGATACACTCAATCAGCTCTTAGCCTTGTACCGTGATTCAAAAAAGGTACAACAAATTGGCAATTCCCTTGAAAACACCGCCACGCCTGCCCGTTTACAACTCATCGGATTGACAGGTGCACAAGAATCCTTTGTCCTCGCAGGAAGTTATCTCAATTCGCCGACCTCGCATCTCGTGATTGCGATGGATAAAGAAGAAGCCGCTTACATGCAAAATGACTTGCAAAATTTGCTGCCTTCCAAGACGATTCACTATTTCCCCGATTCGTTCAAACGTCCGTCCTATTTTGACGAACTCAATCAGAACAATATTTTGCAGCGAACGGAAACCATTAATAAAATGAGTCAATCTACTGCCACAGGTGAAATAGTCGTGACGTATCCTGAAGCCCTTTTTGAAAAAGTAGTGACCCCTCAGTATTTAGATGCCAAACGCATTGATATTAAGGTAGGAGAAAAAATGGATGTGGATTTTATGATCGAAATACTCGTCGAGTATGGCTTTGAGCGCACTGAGTTTGTCTATGAACCCGGGCAGTTTTCGATTCGCGGCGGCATCGTGGATGTGTATTCTTATGGCAATGAATTGCCTTATCGCATCGAATTGTTCGACGTGGAAGTAGAAAGTATCCGCACTTTCGACCCAACGACGCAGCTTTCGCAGCAGCGTATTTTGAAAATAAGCATTGTTCCGAATATAAATACCCGTTTTCAACAAAATCAAAAAGCCTCTCTTTTTAGAATCTTGAAACCCAATACCTCTATTTGGATTCGAGATACGCAACATCTTTTAGATAGATTGCAAATGTGTTTTGAACGCGCCGAAGATTTTGCGTCTAAATTGACGTATGAAAAAGATGAAGAACTAAAAGAAATTTTCAGAGACCGCGCTTTTATCCGCCCGTTTGAAGTGATTGACGATGTGGAGGCTTTGAACCTCGTGATACTGAGGGGTATCGTTTCAAGTGATTTCAAGCGTCAAAGTTTTGAAACCATCGAATTTAAATCAAAACCGCAACCCAGTTTCAATAAAAATTTCAACCTACTTATTTCAAATCTGCATGAAAATGACAGCAGTCGCTTGAAAAATTATCTTTTTACGGATAATGAAAAGCAGATGCAACGGCTGTTTTCAATTTTTAAAGATTTGGGTGCGAAGGTCAAAGTAGAGCCTGTTTACAAAGCGATTCATCAAGGTTTTATTGACCATGATTTGCACATCGCTTGCTACACCGACCATCAGATTTTTGAACGCTATCATCGTTTTCGCTTGCGTCCGGGCTTTTCAAAAGAGCAAGCCTTGAATATGCGTTTGCTGAAAGAGTTGACCTCTGGTGATTTCGTTACGCATATTGATCACGGGGTAGGCAAATTTTCAGGTCTTGAAAAAATAAATATCAACGGGCATATTCAAGAAGCAGTGCGTTTGGTGTATTCCAACAATGATTTATTGTACGTTTCCATCAATTCTCTACATAAAATAGCGCGTTTTGTAGGCAAAGACGGTACGCCGCCTAAACTCAATCGCCTTGGAACGGACACTTGGAACAACCTCAAACGAGCGACTAAAAAGAAAATTAAAGACATTGCGGCGGAATTGATACTGCTTTATGCCGCCCGCAAATCAAGCCCCGGTCATGCTTTTCCGCCTGATGGTTATTTGCAAAATGAGTTGGAAGCGACCTTTATGTACGAAGACACGCCCGATCAATCCAAAGCCACGCAGGATGTGAAAGAGGATATGGAAAAATCTTATCCGATGGATAGGCTTATTTGTGGAGATGTCGGTTTTGGCAAAACGGAGGTCGCTATTCGAGCCGCTTTTAAAGCCATTACCGATGGAAAACAAGTGGCAATATTAGTGCCGACGACGATTTTAGCTTTGCAACACTACAAAACTTTCAACGAACGCCTCGGCGAATTCGGTGCAAAGGTGGATTATATTAACCGTTTCCGCTCGGCGAAAGAGAAAAAGCAAGTCATGGAAGACTTGAAATCGGGCAAAGTAGATTTGGTGATTGGTACTCACGCTATTTTGAGTAAAGACATGGGCTTCAAAGATTTGGGTTTACTCATTATTGACGAAGAACAAAAATTTGGCGTTGCTGCTAAGGAACGCTTGCGTAAAATAAAAGTGAATGTAGATACTTTGACCTTGACGGCAACGCCGATTCCGCGCACCTTACAATTTTCATTGATGGCTGCCCGTGATTTATCCGTTATCCGTACACCGCCGCCGAATCGCCAGCCGATACATACCGAAGTCCGCATTTTTAATGATGAATTGATAAAAGAATCCATTTATAGCGAAGTGCATCGAGGTGGGCAAGTATTTTTTGTACACAATCGAGTCGCCAGTTTGCCTGAAATGGTCGAATTACTGAGGGGTCTCTGCCC